>RFJN01000511.1 GCA_003694875.1 Planctomycetota bacterium
CTAAACCGCAGGTCAGAGGTTCGAGTCCTCTCGGGCGTACCACTTTCACAGCAACGACTTGCGCCAACCCGCCGACCGCCCGCATCGGCCCCGTCCCCCCTTGGTGCCCGATTGGGCGCCCGACCTTTTCAGGCAAACACCTGTCCTCGGCTGCGCCTCTCGCGGCGGCTTCCGACGGGCCTGGCCGCGGCCCTGCCGCGCAGCCTGACGGGTGCCTTCGCAGGCGGACCTGTCACTCGACCTCGCGTCCACACATCACCTTGCGGGACACGACTCCCCGATGCCCTACCTGCGGAAACCGCGGCTTTTCAGCGGAACTTGGCCATCGTTGACATCAGCCCCACAGCAGGTTGCAGAACTCCGCCGGGAGAATCACGTCTGCGTTCGGAGGAGGGTTTTCGACCAGGGCTCGATCCCCCGTGACGAGTCTTGCGTCGGGTTCGGAAGCGAGAAGGGCCCAGAGGTGTGCGTCGCCGGGGTCCGGAATCTCGCTGGTCGACGGGTCAGGAGCCCGCATCATGGCGCTTGCAACGATCTCCGTGAGCAGCGCGTCCACCTCGCGCTCGCTCAGGCCATGGCGCTTCCGAATTCGAGGGCGAAGGAGCACGGCTCTGTACTCTTCGAGCAGCGGCTGGGAAATCAGGTAGGGGAACCCGCCCTGGAGCATGGCGTCGAGTATGCGCGCCGTGGGGGATCTCGGGTCTGCTGTGAGCAGCCCGCTGACAACGACATTGGTGTCAATGATGACCGGGCGAAGCGTCAACGCTTCCGGGCCGCACGAGTCTCACGGACCGCCAATTCCAGCGCATCCGCCTCCTGCATTGCGGCCTTCTTCCGCGCCTTGGCGACAATTTCGGCCGCGGTCTTCCGGGTCTTGATGCCTGCCAGAGCGAGGCTCTCTTCGATGATCTGCCGCATCGGCACGCCTCGCCGAACAGCGGCTTCCTTGAGAGCTCTGTGCTGCTCGTCAGAAAGCGTGATCGTCAGCCGAGGCATGCCCCCTGCTCCCTCACCATCTTCCTGCAAAGCACCATAGCACCAATACACCAAACCGTCCATACGCGCAGCCCATGGCGGCCTCTCCGGCTCGCCGGGAGTGGCGTCCCGCAAGGTGATGCAAGAAGGCGAGGCCCCACGCGGTCGCTGTGACACTCTTCGTTCCGCTTCCCCTGAGAGGCCAAGAGGAGCGAGCCCTGGGGCCCCGGCGACCGCCTCGATTTGGCGCCCGATCTCGTGCCCGGCCCCCCCTGTGCGTCCGCCGAGACGGCGTGGCGCCACGAGGCGCCAGGTCGCCTCGGGCTCGCGAGCAGGGAGCGCGGTTTTCCCCGCCGACGCCGCTTGGTCACGGGCAACGCGGACGACGTGCGAACGGGCGTGTTGCACCGGCGGCGTCTCCGAGCTACACTCAAGTCACTCTCATCAGGATGCGGCGAGGGACAGGCCCTGCGACCCGCAGCCAACCGACCGCACGGCACGGTGGCAATGCCTGATGTGAGCCCCCAGGGGCTCGCGACGATGAGAGAGCAAGCCTTCCCCGGCTCGTTCTTCCTTGTCGCACGCCCCGTAGCGCATACGGGAGGAAGCGTGCCATGTCCTGCGAACAAGAAGACGATTACGGCCGATTCTGCGAGGTGCTCGAGGATCTCGGGCGCGGCTTCGACAGCGAGGGGCGGGTGATCCGTCGCTTCGGCACCGACCGGCTCGAGATCTCGGTCACGGGCGACAGCGTCTTTTTCGAGCGAAAACTCGGCGTCATCTGCCCAGGCCTGGCGTTCACCCTGAGCGAGCTGCCCGTCCTGCTGTCCGCTTTCGAACGCTGGGAGGAGTTGCGCGAGGGCTGGGGCAGTTTCACCCAGGAAGGTCGCTACGGTGTCCCGGGCATGAGCTTCGGCCTGCGCGCGTGGCGTTACGCCCCGCCGTACGAGCCGGAGCGGCGCGTGGGGCTGGCGTTGCGAAGGTCGAACGGCGAGTACGAGGTGAAGGAAGGCCGCATCTTCACCGTCGAACGCGAAAGCCGCCCCGTCGAGCCACCCGAGATCGTCGCGCCGGGACTCGAGCTCACCCACCGGCTGTGGGGCACCGCACCGGGCGTCAGCCCTCCGGAGGGGCATCAGACCGGTGAGACTCTGCGCCTCGCCCGTCGGTGCACCGTCACGACGACCCGCGATGAATTCTTCGTCGAGAGTGGCGACGACGAAATCGCGTTCGAACCCCACGACGTCGAAGTCATCCAAGTGCTGCTGAAGGTTCTGTCGCAGGACCAGGCGACGCCCCGCTGAGGCGCGCGCTCCGGCCGGCCAGCGACCGGAGGCTAGCCGCGAGTGTGCCCGTTTCGGGAGGCGGCTAGCCTCCGACCCGCAGCCGAGCGGGCGCACGGCGGCGTGATCACGCCTGCCGCGCGACCACCGCAAGCGCGGCACCTTCCGGTGTGCGGGTGCGAGCGCGGCCGGCAGCGGCGCGACGGAGGGGACGCCATTCCGGGCGGACACCCTGTCGCACACCACCAGGGAACGGCTCATGCGCGAGCGTCACCGTCGCCCGCACCAAGGGTGCGCGATCTTGCTGCTGCGCGCCCGCCGCCCCCAGCTGAGGGAACCTGCCCCCAGCGCACACCGAGGCACGCAGGGCCAGACGTTGGAGATCGCGGCGCGGCGCCTGTGCTCCACCCACCGCCGACCTTTCCCTGCGTCCCAGGGGAGCCGACGCGCATCCAACACCTCGGATCGACTCGCGAATCCGAGTTGCGCAGCGCCCCGCGATCCTCGTTCGCCCAGGTACGGAAGCGCAACGCGCCGCGGCGCCCGCAATCCCGCGGCAGCGCTTGCCGTCCACGACCTCGACACGGCAGGAGCGCTCCGTCACCACCTCTGAAATCCTGACGGCCACGAGGGCGGCGGAGCCGCGGCACGGCCCCGGCCGGCGCGCGGGGCTCGCCCCGTCAGCGCCGGCGGGCCCGCCGCAGCCTGTCGAGGCCCGCCAGGAAGGCCTCGAGGCCGACGGTGAACTCGTACTCCGGATCCTCCTGCGCGATCACCGGCGCCAGCCGGCGCAGATTGGGGAAGGCGTCCTCGGGCAGCGCCGCGTAGTCGACGCCCGAGCGGCCCGGACCGGGCCACGCGGCAACGGAGAGCACGCTGCCCACCACGTACGCGATCAGCCCGTGCAGCGCAGCGAGCTGGTCCGCTGGCCGGAAGCCCGCCCGGTGCAGGATGCCCAACACCGCGTCCGCCCTCGCGAGCGAGCCCTCCGCCACCGCCGGCCGGGTGGCGAACAGCGGCACCGCATTGGGATGCGCGAGCAGCACCTCGCGCAACCCGCGCGCCAGGACCCCGAGCCGCTGCTTCCAGCTTCCTCTGGCAGGCGGAGCGGGAACGCTCTGCAGGATCAGCTCGTGCACACCATCGAGCACGTCCTCCTTGCCGCGCACGTAGCGATACAGGCTCATGGCCTCGACGCCGAGTTCCTTCGCCAGCCGGCGCATGGTGAGCGCCTCGAGACCCGCGCGGTCCACGAGCCGCAGCGCGGCGTGCAGAACCTTTTCCCGGCTCAGTGTCGCCCTGCGTCCCATGCAGCAAGTCTACCCTTGACACACAAACCTTACTCTGTAAACTTACAACGTAAGTCCGTGCCCGGACCGTCCGGGAGGCGGTGTCGCGGCCCGACAGCGGCCCACCGCTGCTGGGTCGGGCGCTGACGAAGAAGGAGGAGGACCTGCCGTGATCCGAACCCGCACAACCTCGAACTCGACGAGGGGTCGCACCGCCGCGACCGCCCACCACGCCGAGCTGCGCCGCCGTCTGGCCGAGCCGCAGCGCCACCGCCTGCTGCAGGGCTACCCGATGCTGCCCGTCATGCGAGCCGCGCACCGTGGCCGACCGCTCGAGGATGTCGAGATCGACACCACCCGCCGGCTGATCGTCGGCGTCCTGCCGCACCCGTTCTGCAACCCGCGCGTCAGCGGTTGCGGTTTCTGCACCTTCCCCCACGAGCGCTTCAACAGGACGGCAGCGGTGCAGACCACGCAGGCGGTCGCACGCGAGGTCACCGCCCGGGCCACGGGGCTCCCGGAACTCTACCGGCGGCGCGTCGACGCTCTGTACTTCGGCGGCGGCACCGCCAACCTCACCCCGCCGGAGGCCTTTCGGCAGTCGGCCGCGCCCTGACCGGGGCGTTCGATCTGAGCGAGGCAGAGCTGAGCTTCGAGGGCGTGCCGATCTACTTCCTCACCCGCGGCGGCGCGTTGCTCGACGCGTTCGCCGAGCTGCCGGCACGCCACCGGCGCCTGAGCATGGGCGTGCAGAGCTTCGATCCGAGCTGGCTCGACCGCATGGGTCGACGTGCGTTCGGAACGCGCGCGCAGGTGGCGCAGGTCGTGCGCCGCGCCCACGCGCTCGGCATGACCGTCTCGTGCGATCTGCTGATCAACCTGCCGGGACAGCCGCTCGCCGACATGCTCGAGGACGTGCGCGCCGCACACGAGCTCGGCTTCGACCAGGTCTGCGTCTACCACCTGGTGTTGTTCGAAGGTCTCGGTACGCCATGGTCGCGCGACCCGGCCATGCTGGCGGCGCTGCCGGACAACGAACAGGCGTTCCACAACTGGCGTTCGGTGCGCGCCTTCCTGCTCGAGCGCGGCTACGAGCAGAGCACGCTCACCAACTTCGAGCGCGAGGGCGTCGCGGGAACGCCGCGCGCCTTCCTCTACGAGGCGCTGAGCTTCCGCCCCGAACAGACCGACGCGGTGGGCTTCGGCCCGGGCGGGATCTCGTGCTTCACCGATCTCGCGCACGGCCGCGCGATCAAGCTTGTGAACGCGGCCGGAGCGGCCGCCTATCGCCACCGGATCGAGCGCGACGCCGCGGCGTTCGATCGCGCGTTCCGCTACACCGCGCGGGATCTGCGTCTGCTGCACCTGACGCGCACGCTCGCACGCGGCGAGATCGAGCGCACCACCTACCGCCGCGTTTTCGGCACCGACGCGCTCGCCGACTTCCCGCAGTCGTTCACGGCCCTCGGCGATGCCGGCCTCGTCGAGGTCGACGAGCGGGCGATCCGGCTGACCGAA
>RFJN01000099.1 GCA_003694875.1 Planctomycetota bacterium
GCGCCCGACAAGGCGCGCACGACCCGCTGGATCGTCGGTGCGAGCGCCTTCGTGCTCGTCGCCTACGGTGCGTACGGGCTGTACTACACCTTCGGCGAGGCCATGCGGGCGCCGATCGGCGGCTGGAAGCCGCTCGGGGACGAGTTCCCGATCTCGTGGGCGTTCGTGCTCAGCGCGCTGTGGCTGCTCGTCGGCACCGCGGCGGTGTGGTACGGCGTGAACCACCGCCGGCTCGTCGAGTTCTTCCACGAGACGGAGGTCGAGCTGTCGAAGGTGTCGTGGGCCTCGAAGAACGAGGTGATCGGCTCCTCGGTGGTGGTGCTCGTGGTCACCTTCGTGCTCGCGGTGTGGATCGGCCTGCTCGACCGCTCCTTCCTCGCACTGTTCCAGAAACTGGGGTACTGACGGCCATGGCGAAGCAGTGGTTCGTAATGCAGGTCACGCCCGGGCGCGAGGACACCGTCAAGGAGGCGCTGTGGAAGCGCATCCAGACGCACAACCTCGAGCACAAGATCTCCACCCTCATGGTGCCGACCGAGCGGGTCACCGAGATCAAGGGCGGGAAGCGGCGTACGCGTACCACGCGCGTGTACCCCGGCTACATCATGGCCGAGATCGAGACCGACGAGGAGGGGCGGATCCCGGAGGACGTCTGGTTCCTGATCCGCGACACCCCGGGAGCGGGCCGCTTCCTCGGCTCGCAGAACAAGCCCACCCCGATGTCGCCCGAGGACGTCGACCGCATGCTGTTCCGCGAGGCGGAGGCGATCACGCAGGAGGCGACGGTCAAGATCGACTTCGAGCCGGGCGACCAGGTCAAGATCAAGGAAGGGCCGTTCGAGAACTACGACGGCACGATCGAGGAAGTCTATCCCGCCAAGGGCATGGTGAAGGTGGTGGTGACCATCTTCGGCCGTCCCACACCGGTGGAACTCGAATACTGGCAGGTCGAGGCGATCTGATCGGATCGCACGCGGCGCGCCGCGAACGAGGCGGAGAGCAGTCATGGCGAAGCAGATCAAGGCGAAGATCAAGCTGCAGTGCCCCGGCGGGCAGGCCACGCCTGCGCCGCCGGTGGGGCCGGCGCTCGGTCAGCACGGCGTGAACATCGGGCAGTTCGTCTCGCAGTTCAACGAGCGGACCAAGGACGCGGCCGGCATGATCATTCCGGTCGAGATCACCGTCTATGCCGATCGCACCTTCACCTTCATCACCAAGAGCCCGCCGGCGTCGGTGCTGCTGAAGAAGGCGGCCGGCATCGCCAAGGGCAGTGGTGAGGTGGGCCGCGGCCCGGCGGTCGGTACGGTGACGCGCGAGCAGGTGCGCGAGATCGCCGAGACCAAGATGGCCGATCTCAACGCGTTCGACATCGAGGCGGCCATGCGCACGATCGAGGGAACGGCTCGCAGCATGGGACTCGAGGTGGTCGAGAGCTGACACCCGCGGTGCGCGCGCGGCCGGCGGACGGTCGGCGCGACGCGGAGCTGGTGCGGTCGGTCGTGCGGAGCGTCCGGCCGTGTGGGACTCGGGGGAGGCGAGCGTTCGAGCCCGCCGTCTGGACCCCGAAGTGGAGTGAAGGGCCATGGCCAGGAAGCGGAGCAAGCGGTACCGCGAGGCCGCGAAGCGCATGCCGCCACGCGGCAGCCGCGTCGCGACCGCGGAAGCGGTGAAGCTGTTGCAGTCCATTCCGCATGCGAAGTTCGACGAGACGGTCGAGGTCGCGCTCAAGCTCGGGATCGACCCGCGCAAGGCGGACCAGATCATCCGGGGAAGCTTCGCCATGCCGAATGGTCTGGGCAAGACCAAGCGCGTGATCGCCTTCGTCGAGGGCGAGCAGGCGCAGGAGGCCCGGGACGCCGGGGCGATCGAGGTGGGTACCGAGGATCTCGCGAAGAAGATCCAGGACGGCTGGCTCGACTTCGACGTGGCGATCGCGCACCCGGCGGCCATGCGGTTCGTGGGGCGGCTCGGTCGGATCCTCGGTCCGCAGGGCAAGATGCCCTCGCCCAAGTCGGGGACGGTGACGGAGAACGTGGCGCTGGCGGTGCGCGAGTTCGCCGGCGGTAAGATCGAGTTCCGCAACGACGCGGGCGGCAACGTCCATGCGCCGGTCGGCAAGATCAGCTTCGAGGTCGACAAGCTCGTCGAGAACATCGAGGCGTTCGTGGAACACATCCTCTCCTTGCGTCCGCCGACGGCCAAGGGGACGTACCTCCAGAAGGTGGCGGTCTCATCGACGATGAGTCCCGGCATCGAACTGGCGGTGGGCAGCTAGGAGGACACCGCGATGCCGAACAGGGTCAATCTGCTGCTGCGCAAGGAGATCGAGCGCGCGCTCGGGGATGCCGAGCACGCGGTGCTCGTCGACGTGACGGGAGTCGACGCCGAGCAGACCTACGCGCTGCGCAAGCTGCTGCACGAGCGCGAGGTGCACATGCGCGTCGTCAAGAACTCGACCGCGCGGCTCGCCCTCGAGTCGCTCGGCTTCGAGATCGATCCGGCGCTGTTCGAGGGGCCGGTGGCGATCGCCTGGAACGGCGATCCCGCCCACGTGGCGAAGACGATCGCCGACTTCCGCAAGGAGCACAAGGGCACGCCGCTCAAGGTCAAGGGCGGCTTCCTCGATCGCAAGGCGATCGGGGTCGAGCAGGTCGAGGCGCTCGCGTCGCTGCCGAGCCGGGAGCAACTTCTCTCCATGGTCGTCGGTACGTTTGCGGCCCCGATCTCGTCCTTCATCGGGGTGCAGGCGGCGATCCTGCGCAGCCTGCTGTATGCGCTCGAGGCGATCAAGGAGAAGAAGGGCGAAGCGGCCTAGGCGTTCCGCTGCGCGCGGAGTCGGGGAATCGGTACGAGGAATCGGAGGTAGAGCGACGCCGCAACGGCGGGCTCTCGCGAGTAGGAGACGGTGGTCATGGCGGTTGCAGAACTCATCGACAAGGTGGCCGAGCTGAGCGACGAGGAGAAGAACGAGCTCATCTGCGGCGTGGTGGAGAAGATGACGGTGCTCGGCCTCAGCCAGCTCGTCAAGGATCTCGAGGAGAAGTTCGGCGTGTCGGCCGCGGCCCCGGCCATGCCCATGATGGCGATGCCGGCCGGTGGCGGCGCTGCCGAGGCCGAGGAGAAGACCTCGTTCGACGTGATCCTCAAGGAGATCGGCGGCAACAAGATCCAGGTGATCAAGGCGGTGCGCGCGGTCACCAACCTCGGTCTCAAGGAGGCCAAGGCGGTGGTCGACAAGGCGCCGACCGCGGTCAAGGAAGGGGTCGACAAGGACGAGGCCGAGAAGATCAAGGCCGAGCTCGAGAAGGCGGGGGCCGTCGTCGAGCTCAAGTAGGTGTCGAGCGGCGTGGCGGTCCGGCCGCGGCCCGGCCGGACCGCTGCCCCATCGGGGCCCGCGTGTGCCACGTTCCGACGCACTCGCTGTGCGAGCGCGCCGGGCGCGTACACGCGGGTAGCGTCGTTTGCCCGGCGCCGCATGTCGGGCGACGTGTTCGTTCAACGAGGTCGAGGCCCGTCACGGCGGGCGCTGGCGTCGTGCAGCCGCGCGGCGTCGCGCGGACCGCGGCGTGACGACCTCCGGATCCCGTCGGCCGCCGAACGGCCCGTTTCGGTCGACACTGCAAGGACAGGGAGCCCCGATGCCTCAGTCGACTTTGCCGCAACGTAACTTCGGTCGGGTCAAGGAAATCCTTCCCGTTCCGAACCTCGTCGCCCTCCAGGTGCAGAGCTTCCAGCGCTTCTTGCAGGAGGATCTGCAGCCGCGCGAGCGCCAGCCGATCGGTCTCGAGGGCATCCTGCGCGAGGTCTTTCCGATCGAGAGCTTCGACGGCCGCATTGCGCTCGAGTACATCGAGTACGAGCTCGCCAAGCCGCGCTACGCGCCCGACGACTGTCGCCGCCTGCGGCTCACCTACGGCACCCCGTTCAAGATCCGGGTGCGGTTGCGGCATCCCGACCGCATCATCGAGGAGGACGTGTATCTCGGCGAGATCCCGCGCATGCTCGGCGGCGGCGAGTTCATCATCAACGGCGCCGAACGCGTGATCGTCTCGCAGCTGCACCGTTCGCCGGGCGTCGACTTCGACGTCGAGGTCTCGGCCGAACGCCACCTCTACCGCTGCCGGATCATCCCCGAGCGCGGCTCCTGGATCGAGCTGCAGGTCACGAAGAAGGACATCGTGACGGTGCGCATCGACCAGTCCGGCAAGTTTCCGGCGACGACGCTGCTGCGCGCCATGCACCCGTCCCTCGGCAGCGACGCGGCGATCCTGCGCGCGTTCTACCCGATCGACACGATCTCGGTCGCGGCGCGTGGCGCGCTCAAGGAGATCGCGCACGCGGTCGCGGTGCGCAGCATCGTCGATCCGGAGACCGGCGAGGTGATCGTCGAAGGGCTCGAGGAGATCACCGAGAACCAGGCGCAGGCGATCCGGGACGCCGGCATCGAGACCGTCGATGTGATCCGCGAGATCGGCGACCCGCTGATCCTCAACACCCTGCGTGCGGACGCCGACCCCGATGCGGAGTGGAGCACCGAGGAGGAGGAGGCGCGTATCCGGCACGAGCGCGCGCTGCTCAAGATCTACACGCGCCTGCGGCCGGGCAATCCGCCCAACCTCGCGAAGGCGCGCGAGCTGTTCGACGAGAAGTTCTTCAACATCAACAAGTACCGGCTCGGCCGGGTGGGCCGCTTCCGGATCAACCGCAAGTTCGGGATCGACGTGCCGGAATCAGTGCAGATCCTGCGCAAGGAAGACCTGATCCTGTGCCTGCAGTACCTCGTCGATCTGCGCGCGGGCAAGGGCGAGATCGACGACATCGACCACCTCGGCAACCGCCGGGTGCGCACGATCGATGAACTCGCGGGCGAGGAGCTGCGCAAGGGCTTCCTCAAGCTGCGCCGCACCGTGCAGGAGCGCATGAGCCTGCAGGATCCGGAGACCCTCACCCCGCGCACGGTCGTCAACTCGAAGACGATCTCGAGCGCGATCGAGTATTTCTTCGGCCGCGGCGAGCTCAGCCAGGTGGTCGACCAGACCAACCCGCTGTCGCAGCTCACGCACGAACGCCGCCTCAGCGCGCTCGGGCCCGGCGGTCTCAACCGCAAGCGTGCGGGCTTCGAGGTGCGTGACGTCCACATCTCGCACTACGGGCGGATCTGTCCGATCGAGACGCCGGAAGGCACCAACATCGGTCTGATCAGCTCGCTCGCCACCTTCGCCACGGTCGACACCTACGGCTTTCTGATCACGCCCTACCGCAGGGTCAAGAAGGGCAAGGTGACCGACGAGATCGTGTGGCTGCGGGCGGACGAGGAGGACCACTACACGATCGCGCCGGCCGACACCCCCCTCGACGCGAACGGCAAGATGGCGGAGAAGCTCGTCATGGCGCGGCGCCGGGGCGACTTCGTCAACGTGCCGGCGCGCGAGGTCGACTTCATCGACGTCTCGCCGAAGCAGCTCGTCGGTGTCTCGGCGGCGCTGATCCCGTTCCTCGAGCACGACGACGCCAACCGGGCGCTCATGGGCTCGAACATGCAGCGGCAGGCGGTGCCGCTCGTGCAGCTCGATCCGCCGCTCGTGGCGACGGGCATGGAGCGGGCGGTGGCGGCGAACTCGGGCATGGTCGTGCGTGCGCCGCACGACGGTGTCGTGACCCGGGTCGACGCGCGCCGGATCCAGATCGACGACGACGAGCCGATCGAGCTGCGCAAGTTCGTGGGCCTCAACGAGCGCACCTGCCAGAACCAGCGCCCCATCGTCATGCCGGGCGAGGAGGTCGTCGCGGGGCAGGTGATCGCGGACGGCGCCGCGGTGGAAAAGGGCGAACTCGCGCTCGGACGCAACGTGCTCGTCGCCTTCATGAGCTACGAGGGCTACAACTTCGAGGACGCGATCCTCGTGAGCCACGAGCTCGTGGAGGAGGACGCCTACACCTCGATCCACATCGAGGAGTTCGAGATCGAGATCCGCGAGACGAAGCTCGGCAAGGAGGAGTTCACCCGCGACATCCCGAACGTCAGCGAGCGCATGCTGCGCAACCTCGACGAGGACGGGGTGGTGCGGATCGGGACCAAGGTGGGCCCGGGCGATATCCTCGTGGGCAAGGTGGTGCCGAAGTCGAAGAGCGAACTCACGCCCGAGGAGAAGCTGCTGCATGCGATCTTCGGTCGCATGGGCGAGGACGTGAAGAACGACTCGCTCGAGGTGCCGCCGGGGGTGCGCGGCATCGTGATCGACACGCAGCGCTTCAAGCGCCGCAGCTATCTGACCGAGCAGGAACGCGCGCAGATCAAGGCCGAGGTGGAGGCGTGCAAGGAGAAGTACGACGCCATGATCCACAAGCGGCTCGCGGCGCTGTTCGCCGACATCAAGCGCGTGTGCGGCAAGCTGCCGAAGGCGCTCGACGCCGAGGGCAAGCCGACCCGGGCGATCTCGCTCTCGGCGGCCGAGGGCATGGAGTTCAAGGATCTCAAGGAGTACCTGCGGCCGACCTGTGTCGAGCTGCCGAAGAAGAAGGGCGTGGCGCCGGAGTACACCCGTCTCGTGCACGAGGCGCTCGCCGAGATCGAGGAACTCGACGCCGAGAAGCAGCGCCGGCTCAACCACATCGAGCGGGGCGACGAGCTGCCGACCGGGGTGCTCGCGCTCGTCAAGGTCTACATCGCCACCAAGCGCTCGTTGAGCGTCGGTGACAAGATGGCGGGCCGGCACGGCAACAAGGGTGTGATCGCCAAGATCCTGCCCAAGGAGGACATGCCGTTTCTCGAGGACGGCACGCCGGTGCAGATCGTGCTCAACCCGCTCGGCGTGCCCTCGCGCATGAACGTGGGCCAGATCCTCGAGACGCACCTCGGCTGGGCGGCGAAGATCCTCGGCTTCCAGGCGATCACGCCGGTGTTCGACGGGGTGCCCGAGAAGGAGATCGAGGCGCTACTGAAGCAGGCCGGCCTGCCCGAGGACGGCAAGGTGACGCTGTACGACGGGCGTACGGGCAAGCGGTTCGACCAGCGCGTGACCGTGGGCTACCTGTACATGCTCAAGCTGCACCACCTCGTGGACGACAAGATCCACGCCCGCGCGACCGGGCCCTACTCGCTGATCACCCAGCAGCCGCTCGGCGGCAAGGCGCGGTTCGGCGGGCAGCGGTTCGGCGAGATGGAGGTGTGGGCGCTCGAGGCGTACGGGGCGGCCAACATCCTGCAGGAGCTGCTCACCGTCAAGAGCGACGACGTCGAGGGCCGCACCAAGATCTACGAGTCCATGGTCAAGGGCGAGAACATTCTCGAGCCGGGCACGCCGGTGAGCTTCGAGGTGCTGACCCACGAGATCAAGGGGCTGTGTCTCAACATGGAGCTCGAGCGCGCTCGACCGCTCGAGAGCCCGCTCGACCCGCTGTCCTCGCTCGGGGCGTAGCGGTTCGAGGGAGAGCAGACGGGCCCGCGGTTGACGCGCGCGCAAGCGAGACTATACTGCGGGCTCGTTTTTTCGGAAAACGGCACCGACACGGTGCACAGCGAAGGCGCAGGACACTATGCCGACGATCAATCAGCTGGTTCGCAAGGGCCGCAAGAAGGTCAAGCGGAAGCCGCGCTATCCGGCGCTCGAGGGCTGTCCGCAGAAGCGTGGGGTGTGTCTGCAGGTCAAGACCATGACGCCGAAGAAGCCGAACTCGGCGCTGCGCAAGATCGCGCGTGTGCGGCTCTCGAACGGCAAGGAGGTCACGGCCTACATCCCGGGCGAGGGGCACAACCTGCAGGAGCACTCGATCGTGCTGATCCGCGGCGGTCGTGTGCGCGACCTGCCCGGTGTGCGCTACCACATCATCCGCGGCACGCTCGACGCCATGGGTGTGGACGGCCGCAAGCAGAGCCGCTCGAAGTACGGCACCAAGCGCGGCAAGTGAGCCGGCCGCTCGGGTCGGTGTTCGAGTAGGGAGCGCGAGCGTCACGCGCTCCCGGCCGCGGCCGGGTCGGAGCGCTGCGTCTCGACCCGTGAGCTGAAGGTATCCGGAGAAAGGAGTGCGCCATGCCGCGCAGGTACAAGAGCCCCGATCGCTTTCTGCAGGGCGATCCGCGCTACGGCTCGAAGCTCGTGACCAAGTTCGTCAACTGCCTCATGCACGAGGGCAAGAAGTCGAAGGCGTTCAAGATCTTCTACGCCGCGATGGACGAGGTCGACCGGCGGATCAAGGACAACGAGCCGCTCGAGGTCTTCAACCGCGCTGTCAACAACGTCAAGCCGCTGATCGAGGTCGCGAGCAAGCGCGTGGGTGGCGCCACGTACCAGGTGCCGCGCGAGGTCGAGAAGAAGCGCGCGCTCGCGCTCGCGATCCGCTGGATCCTCAATGCGGTGCGCGACAAGAAGGGCAAGCCCACCTACCTCCGGCTCGCCGACGAGATCTGCGCCGCCTACCGCAAGGAGGGCGCGGCGATCACCAAGCGCGAGACGGTGCACAAGATGGCCGAGGCCAACAAGGCGTTCTCGCACTTCAGCTGGTAAGAGCAGGATCGCTCTGTCGCGCAGCGGCGGGGCCGATACCAGCCATGCGGACAGCGGGTGGATGCGCGTGAGCGCGTCCACCCGCTTTGTGTTGGGCGCGGGCCGACAGCAACGCAGGGCGCTACGGCCGGGACCGGGCGGCGGCGCGCAGTCAGGCCGGTCACAGGGCGCGGTGCGGCGTGTTTGCGCCTCGGTGCGGTGGCAGCCGCTGCTGCGAGCCGCCCACGGCGCGCCGTAACCGGGCGTGCCCCTCCTAGTCCGCGGGCGCCAGCCGATCCCGGCGCTGGCGGCGCAAGGCTGCAACGCCGGCGGCGCCGAGCGCCAGCAAGGGCAACGTTCCCGGCTCTGGCACCGGCGGCATCCCTCCGGCACCAGGCGAACTCGAGGGAGCTGCGCCCACCTCGATGGGAGCTCCGCTCGTCTCGTACGTGAGTCCGAGAAAGGTCAGGTGCTGGGGATCGGGCATCGAGAAGCTCAGGAAGCCGAATACTTGTTGCGAAGCGAGTTGCAGACGAAGGCCGAGGAATTGAGGGGCCGTCTGGAACCGGAACAGGCCCTGCGTGGTTGCCGTCGTCCCGGGCGGAGGGGGGAGATCGGAATAGGTAGTCGTGGAAGCGACGGCGAGCTGGCGGACTTCCGCAGCCACCAGGACGTTGGTGCTGGAGCCGGTGAGAAACGTCAGGTTGGAACCCACCGTGGCGCCCGGCAAGAGCGGCAGTCCGAACGCCGCCGAGGCGAAACTGCCGAGCCCCACGTAGTTGCCGCCGGGCACACTCTGCCCGTTCGCGATGGCCGCCCCCTGCGAGCTGTACATTGCAACGAGAAAGCCCCGCCAGCCTTGGGGCGCGCCGCCTGGTGTCAGCGGGAGTACCGAGCTCGGGGCGCTGAAGAAGGCGTCCAGCAGCCGGGTGCCGTTCACGTACAGCGACGTGGCCAGGGGCAGGCCGAGTCCGGGATCGCCGATCGTCTGGTTGTAGTCGATGTGCACCACCGCAGCCTCGGCCGATCCCGAGGCGATGATGGCGCTTGCGGCCGCAGTGTAGGCCGCAATCCGGCGTCGCAGCGGCTGGCTGTCGCGAGCGGCGGCGTTTGCGTTGCTGGCACAGCACGTTGTGGGCGCGGGGTCCTTGCTGGACACGGGGGCGTTGTGGGGGTGATCTTCGCGCATCGCGGTGGTGCTCCTGTCGTCGGTGCTCCTCAAGTACGGGCGTCTTCCCGCTGTGGCGGGGGCCACGTTCCCGCCGCTCAACCGTATCGCCCAGACGGTCGCGCGTCCACCGCGTCGACCGAGGCGCGTAGGTGCGGCGGGGGAGAGGGGCTCGCGGATCGTCGACGCCGCCCAGGGCCGGGGGCGGATACCCTGCCGGCACGGGGCGGCGCGTCGTACCGCACCGCATGGCCGGGCGTGACAGACCTCCTGCGGATCGGGGCTGGACACCGGGGCGCTGCTCGGGTAGACTGCGCGCCTCGGTCGCGGGACTCGCGTGGGAGTTCCGCACGACTCGTCTCTTCGTGAACCCAGGCCCGCAAGGGCGACAGGA
>RFJN01000100.1 GCA_003694875.1 Planctomycetota bacterium
CATGGGCTTTGCCTCGGGCGGGCCTCGTGGTATCGTCTTGCGCCATGAAATGGCAACGACTTCCGGGCTTTCGCGACTTCTATCCCGACGACATGGCGCGCCGGCGCGCGATCGAGCGCGCGTGGCACGACGCTGCACAGGCCGCCGGCTTCTCCGAGTTCGACGGACCGGTGCTCGAGCCGCTCGAGCTCTACACCGCCAAGAGCGGCGAGGAGATCGTGCGCCAGCTCTACGCCTTCGAGGACCAGGGCGGGCGGCGGGTCGCCATGCGTCCCGAGATGACACCCACGCTCGCCCGCATGGTCGCCGCGCGCGCCGGCGCCCTGCCCAAGCCGCTCAAGTGGTACTGCGTGCAGCAGTTCTTCCGCTACGAGCGCCCGCAGCGCGGTCGCGGCCGCGAGTTCTTCCAGTGGAACGTGGACGTCGTTGGCTCGTCCGAGCCCGCCGCCGACGCCGAGGCGATCTTCGTCGCCCTCGACGGGCTTGCGCGCCTTGGCGTCGGGCCCGAACACGTCGAGCTGCGGGTCAGCGACCGTCGCGTCCTGTCGCGGCTTCTCGACCATCTCGAGGTCGCCGCCGCGCAGCGCTCCGAGGTGCTGCACTGGCTCGACAAGATCGAGCGCGACCGGCGGGCACGCCCCGAACTGCAGCGGCTGCTCGGCGAGAGCGCGGCCGCGCAGCTGTTCGCCTGGTGCGAGCACTACCCGCGCGAGCAGGCGCCCGAACTCGAGCCGATCCTCACCGCGTGCGCCGACTTCGGGCTCGAGCCGTACGTGCGGCTCGATCTGCGCGTCGTGCGCGGGCTCGCCTACTACACCGGCCCCGTGTGGGAGATCTTCGCGCGCGATCTCGCCCTGCGCGCGGTCGCCGGCGGTGGCCGCTACGACGAGCTGGTCTCGACCCTCGGCGGACCATCGCTTCCCGCCCTCGGTTTCGGCATGGGCGACATGGTGCTCGCCGAACTGCTCGCCGCCCTCGACCGCGAGCCGCCGGTCCCGCCCGCGGTCGACACCGTCGTGATCCCGATCGGCGACGCCATGGCGCCGATCGCCCGGCAACTCGTCGCGCGGTTGCGGCGGCAGGGCACGGCGACCGAGATGCCGTTCGGACGGGCGCGGCTCGGCAAGGCGCTCAAGGCCGCGAGCCGTCGGGGCGCACGCCGCGCGGTGCTCGTCGGCGGCGACGAGTGGGCCGAGGGCAAGGTGCGGATCAAGGAACTCGAGACCGGGCGCGAAGAGAGCGTGCCGCTCGAGGCGCTGTGAGCACCGGAGATCGGACGACGAACCGAGCGAACCAGAGGAGCCCGAGTTCCCCCATGCGATACGACCCCGCCGCGATCGAGCCGAAGTGGCAGCGCATCTGGGAAGAGCGCAAGGCGTTCCGTACCCCGGACGATCCCGAGCAGCTCGCGAGCCGGCCAAAGTTCTACGTGCTCGACATGTTCCCCTACCCGTCCGGTGCGGGCCTGCACGTCGGCCACCCCGAGGGCTACACCGCCACCGACGTGATCGCGCGGCTCAAGCGCATGCAGGGCTACAACGTCCTGCACCCCATGGGCTGGGACGCCTTCGGGCTGCCGGCCGAGCGCGCCGCGGTGCGCGAGGGGCTGCACCCGGCGGTGATCACCCGCCGCAACATCGACAACTTCCGCAAGCAGATCAAGCGCCTCGGATTCAGCTACGACTGGGACCGGGAGATCGACACCTCCGATCCGCGCTACTACCGCTGGACGCAGTGGATCTTCCTCAAGCTGTACGAGAAGGGGCTCGCCTACCTCGCCGAGGTGCCGGTCAACTGGTGCCCCGCGCTCGGGACCGTGCTCGCCAACGAGGAGGTCAAGGACGGGCGCTACGTCGAGACCGGCGACCCCGTCGAACGCCGCCTCATGCGGCAGTGGATGCTGCGGATCACCGCCTACGCCGACCGGCTGCTCGAGGATCTCGACGAACTCGACTGGCCCGAGGGCGTCAAGGAGATGCAGCGCAACTGGATCGGGCGCTCGGTCGGCGCCGAGGTGCGCTTCCGCGTCGCCGACACCGACCGCAGCTTCGAGATCTTCACCACCCGGCCCGATACCCTGTTCGGCGCCACCTACTGCGTGCTCGCACCCGAACATCCGCTCGTGGCCGAGATCACGAGCGACGAGCAGCGCGAGGCGGTCGAGCGCTACGTCGAGCAGGCCCGCCACAAGAGCGATCTGCAGCGCACCGACCTCGCCAAGGACAAGACCGGCGTCTTCACCGGCGCCTACGCGATCAATCCCGTCAACGAGCAGAAGATCCCCATCTGGGTCGCCGACTACGTGCTCATGAGCTACGGCACCGGCGCGATCATGGCCGTGCCGGCGCACGACGAGCGCGACCACGCGTTCGCGCGCGCGCACGGGCTGCCGATCGTCGAGGTGATCTCCGGCGGCGAACGGCCGGTGAGCGAGCAGGCCCACACCGGCGAGGGAACGCTCGTCAACTCCGGCCCCTTCACCGGCATGCCCTCCGACAAGGCGCGCGAGGCGATCACCCGCTGGCTCGAGGAGCGCGGGCTCGGGCGCGAGAAGGTGCAGTACCGGCTGCGCGACTGGCTGTTCAGCCGGCAGCGCTACTGGGGCGAGCCGTTCCCGATCCTGCACACCGACGACGGCGAGGTGGTGCCGGTGCCGGAGGACGAGCTGCCGGTCGAGCTGCCGCCGCTCGACGAGTTCAAGCCCACCCCCGACGGCAAGCCGCCGCTCGCGCGCGCCCCCGAGAGCTGGTTGCGGGTGCAGCTGCCCGACGGCCGCTGGGCCACGCGCGAGACCAACACCATGCCGCAGTGGGCCGGCTCCTGCTGGTACTACCTGCGGTTCGTCGACCCGCACAACGACGAGGCGCCCTGGAGCCCCGAGGCCGAACGCGCCTGGATGCCGGTCGATCTGTACGTGGGCGGGGTCGAGCACGCGGTGCTGCACCTTCTGTACGCGCGCTTCTGGCACAAGGTGCTGTATGACCTCGGGCTCGTGCACACCAAGGAGCCGTTCCGCAAGCTCTTCAACCAGGGCATGATCCTCGCCTTCAGCTACCGCGACGAGCGCGGCAAGTACTACCCGCCCGAGCAGTGCGAGGAGCGCGACGGACAGTGGTACGTGCGCGGCACCGACATCCGCGTCGAGCGCCAGATCGAGAAGATGAGCAAGTCCAAGGGCAACGTCGTCAATCCCGACGAGGTGATCGACGCCCACGGCGCCGACGCCATGCGGCTGTACGAGCTGTTCATGGGCCCGCTCGAGCAGACCAAGCCCTGGCAGACCGAGGGCGTCGAGGGGGTGCGGCGCTTTCTCGCGCGCGTGTGGCGGCTCGTGGTCGATCCCGAGACCGGCGCGCTCTCGAGCCGGATCACCGACGCACCGCCCGCGAGCGAGCCCGAACTCGAACGCGCGCTGCACAGGACGATCAAGACCGTCCTCGAGCACACCGAAGGGATGCGCTTCAACACCGCGATCTCGCAGATGATGGTGTTCGTCAACGAGGCGACCGCCGCGCGCAGCCTCCCGCGCGAGATCGTGCAGACGTTCCTGCGCGTGCTCGCGCCCTACGCGCCGCACATCGCCGAGGAGCTGTGGGAGCGGCTCGGGGGCGAGGGGCTGATCGCGCACGCCTCCTGGCCGGCGCACGACGAGGCGCTGTGCACCGAGCAGACCGTCACCGTGGTGGTGCAGGTGCGCGGCAAGGTGCGCGACCGGCTCGAGGTGCCGCGCGGCACCGGACGCGAACAGCTCGAGGCGCTCGCGCTCGCCTCCGAGCGCGTCCAGCCCTATCTCGAGGGCAGCCCGCGCAAGGTGATCGTGGTGCCCGACCGGCTCGTGAACATCGTGCCGTAGCGCCGCCGCGCCGCCGGCTCAGTTCAGTTCGGGGTGCGGCGGCATCTCGGCGGTCAGCGTGTAGAGCCCGCCCTTCTTGCGCAGCGCCTCGGACCAGATCTCGCCCGTCGGGGTGTCGAACACGAGCCGCGCATCGCCGGGTACGAGGATCCAGCCCCCGAGCTCCATCTCCTGCTCGAGCTGCCCCTCGCCCCAGCCGGCGTAGCCCGCGTAGCAGCGGAAGCGCGGACCGTCGGGGCCGGGCGGGCTTGTGAGCAGACGTCGCAGCACGTCGATGTCGCCCACGAGCGAGACCCCGTCCACGATCGGCTTGCCGCCGAGCTGCGGATCGCGGTGCAGCACGAGCAGGTGGTCGGGCTGCACGGGGCCTCCCACGTGCACGCGCTCGGTGCGACCGGCCGCCTCCGGCAGATCGCGGCAGACCTCCTCGATCGTGTGCTCGGTCTCCCGGTTGAGCACCAGCCCCACCGCTCCCTCCGGGGTGTGCTCGCACAGCAGCACCACCGTGCGGCGGAAGTTCGGATCCATGAGTCCGGGCGCCGCGATCAGCAGCATGCCGCGTCCGAGCGCGTCCTTGCTCTCCGACACCGTCACCTCCTTGCCCCCGTGCGCCGCGCGGCTCCCCTCGGCGGCCGGGGCCATTATAGCCCGCCGGGAGCGGCCTCGCGGCGGGCCGCCACGGCGGCGGCGAGCACGAGAGCGCTGCCCGCCCACACGCCCCGCCCAAGCGGCTCCCCGAGCAGGGCGTGGCCCGTCCACAGCGCCACGATCGGATTCACGAACGCCCAGCTTCCTGCGAGTGCGGGCCCCGCGTGGCGCACCAGCCACGCGTAGCACAGAAAACCCAGCGCGCAGCTCGCAAAGGTGAGGTACAGCAGGGCTGCGAGCGGGCGACCGAACAGCGCCGCCGGCTCGATCCGGCTCCACTCTCCGCACGCGCTACCCACGAGAACGAGCGCCAGCCCGCCCCACACGAGTTGCCAGCCCACCGCCGCCAGCAGCGGCGGGGCGGGGCGCACCGCGCGCAACCGCACCGAGCCCCACGCCCAGGCCGCCGAGGCGCCGAGGGCGGCGAGCACCGCCACCGCATGCAG
>RFJN01000512.1 GCA_003694875.1 Planctomycetota bacterium
TCACGTCGGCATCGGTCAGACCGAGACTCTGGCCGTAGGAGGTCACGGTGAAGGGAGGATTCGTTCCCACCGAGACGACGTTCAGCGGCAGATATCCGAACAGGTCCGGCGGCGTGGCTCCGGCGAGCAGACTCTGCCCGCAGGGATAGCACTCGGCCATGGCGAAGACGCCGCCGCCGGCGTTGACGAACGCCTCGATGTCGGCCTTGCGGGCGATCAGCGCATCGAGTTCGGCGCGCGTGAGCAGACCGCCGAACGACGACGCGACCACGATCGCGCTGTAGAGGGAGAAATCGACGCTCGCGAGTTCGGCGCCGTTGGCGCGGTCGTAGTGGGTGCCGAGCGTCAGCCCGATCGTGCCCAAGCCGGCCTCGCCCACCCGGTGCCCCACCGGCGGCGTGATCCGGGATTCGACCCACAGGAACTTCTCCGTGCCGCTCGCGTACGTCCCCCCGGTCACGAAGTCGAGCCCGGTCGCAAGCAGCTTCTGCGCCCCCACAGCGTTTGGGTCCTGGGAGTGGAAATCCGGATCGTGTCCGGTCAGGAACACCGGACCAGCGTGGGCAGTCGTCGCTACCAGCACGACACCGAGCACGACACTCCAACGTAACAGCGCTACCGAGCCGATCGGTGATGAATTCTGCGTTCCAGCCACGCGGCTCATGCCGTTCTCCCCGTTGCCAATCCGCGTTGCATCGACAAGGCCAAGCAAGGAAGAGCATCCCATGCTGACCGACACGGCAACTTGCTTTCAAAAGATCAAAACCGTCTTTATCTATTATCTATTGCTGCCTTCACCGGCTGCCGGGCGAATCGTGCCGGTGAACGAAAGGCTACAAGCGTTCAACCGGCAGCACTGCTCGTGATGGGCAATCCACGAAACAGAAGCCGGCGCGAGGACATGCCCCGCGCCGGCCCCTTGTGTTCGCACCAGGCGTTCCTGCCGTGCGAAGACGGCTCAGCTCGCGCCGACCGTCTCGCGCTCGTGCTTGCGGATCACGTAGTCGTGTCCGTCGTAGTCGATCTCGACCTCGTCACCCTCTGCAATGCGACCCTCGAGGAGCGCGCGGGCGAGCCGGTTCTGCAGCTCGCGCTGGATCACGCGCTTGAGCGGACGCGCACCGAAGGCCGGATCGTAGCCCTCCTCGGCGAGCGCCTCCTTCGCCGCCTCGGTGACGTGCAGCGTGATCCGACGATCGGACAGCAGCCTCTCGAGGCGCCCGAGCTGGATGTCCACGATCTGGATCAGATCCTGCTTGCTCAGCCGCGAGAAGACCACGATGTCGTCGATCCGGTTGAGGAACTCGGGTCGGAAGTGGCGCTTGACGAGATCGAGCACGCGCTGCCTGGTCTGCTCGTCGAGTTCGCCCGCGGCCGCCTCCATGAGGTACTCGCTGCCGAGATTCGATGTCATGATCACGATCGTGTTGCGGAAGTCCACCACCCGACCGTGCCCGTCGGTGAGTCGGCCGTCATCGAGCAGCTGCAGCAGCGTGTTCCATACCTCGGGATGCGCCTTCTCGACCTCGTCGAACAACACCACCGAGTACGGCCGACGCCGCACCGCCTCGGTGAGCTGCCCGCCCTGCTCGAAGCCGACGTAGCCCGGAGGCGCACCGATCAGGCGCGAGACCGTGTGCTTCTCCTGGTACTCGCCCATGTCGATGCGCACCATGTTCTCTTCGCTGTCGAACAGGAAGTCGGCAAGCGCCCGGGCGAGCTCGGTCTTGCCCACCCCGGTCGGACCGAGGAACAGGAACGAGCCGATCGGGCGGTTGGGATCCTGCAGCCCCGCGCGCGAGCGACGCACCGCGTCGGCCACGGCCACCACCGCCTCGTGCTGACCCACCACGCGCTTGTGCAGCTCGTCCTCGAGCTGCAGCAGCTTCTGCTTCTCGCTCTGCAGCAGCTTCGAGACGGGAATGCCGGTCCAGCGGGAGACGACGTCGGCTATGTCCTCGGGCGTCACCTCCTCCTTCAGCATGGAGGGCCGATCCTTGTGCAGGGCCTCGAAGGCGTGTTTCGCCTCCTCGAGCTCCTTCTCGAGCTGCGGGATCGTGCCGTAGCGGATCTCGGCGACCTGCTCGAGCTTGCCCTCGCGCTCGAGCTGCTGCGCACGGGTGCGCGCGACCTCGATCGCCTCCTTGATCTCGCGGATCTTCTCGACCGCCGCCTTCTCGGCCTGCCACTGCGCACGCATGGCCGAGGCCTGCTCCTTGAGCTCGGCGAGCTCGGCCTCGAGCTTGCGCAGCCGCTGCCGCGACGCCTCGTCGCTCTCCTTGCGCAGCGCGTTGCGCTCGATCTCGAGGTGCATGATCCGCCGCTCGATCTTGTCGATCGGCTCCGGCAGCGAGTCGATCTGGATCCGCAGCCGCGCGCACGCCTCGTCCACGAGATCGATCGCCTTGTCCGGCAGGAAGCGCTGGGTCACGTAGCGCTTGGCCAGCACGGCCGCCTGCACGAGGGCGGCGTCCTGGATCCGGATCCCGTGGTGCACCTCGTAGCGCTCCTTGAGCCCGCGCAGGATCGAGATCGTGTCCTCGACCGTGGGCTCGTCGACGTAGATCATCTGGAACCGCCGCTCGAGCGCCTTGTCCTTCTCGATGTGCATGCGGTACTCGTCGAGGGTGGTGGCGCCGATGCAGCGCAGCTCGCCGCGCGCGAGCGGCGGCTTGAGCAGCTGCGCGGCGTCCTGGCTGCCCTCGGTCTTGCCGGTGCCCACCACGGTGTGCAGCTCGTCGATGAACAGGATCACCTGCCCGTCGGATTGCCGCACCTCGTTGATGACCGCCTTGAGCCGCTCCTCGAACTCGCCGCGGTACTTGGCGCCCGCGATCAGCGCCCCCATGTCGAGCGCGA
>RFJN01000513.1 GCA_003694875.1 Planctomycetota bacterium
GAGGAAGACGTCCGCTCGGCGACTCTCTCGCGGGTGGGGGTGTCGGCGCCGGTTTCCCGTTGTGGCGGCGGGGTGGCGCCGCCGATCTCGCGACGACGCGGGCGGCGTGGCACGGATTGCGACTTGCTTTTTTCCCGGCGACGTGGCCAGAATCGGTCGGCATCGTGACGTGCCGGCCGGGCGGGGTCCTGGCCGCGGGACCGGAGCGTGATTCGAGGTGACGGCATGAACGTGGTGCGGGTGGTACGGCGCGGGATCGTGGCGTTTGCGGTGCTGGGGCTCGTCTGGGCGCTCGGTGGTTGCAACGGCGCGAGTCCGCCGTCGGGTGCGCTGGCGGCGACCGCCGGTGGTGGTGGGGGCGGCACCGGCGGTGGTAGCGGCGGCGGCAACACGGGCGGCGGTGGCAGCAGCGGTTCGGCGGCCTTCCGTGCGGTGGCGTTCAACGACGATCTGATCTACGGCACCAACCAGAACCAGCAGGGGCCGGCGGCGTGGGTGTGGCTCATGGCGGAGGTCAAGAGCGGGCACACCAACCACCAGCCCGAGGAGGCCACGAGCCCGAGCGGACCCTGGAGCCCCGTGGCGGGGGTGGTCTGGTCGGGTCCGGCGCTCAATGGTGGCCCGGGGCCGGGTGTGGTCTTCACCTTCCCCATGCCGACCTCGACCATGTACTACCGGGTGAGTGCGACCGACGGCAGCGGCAACACGGTGAGTTCGAACGTGATCACCGCCGATCCGAACGTGTCGGCGAACGCGGCCTCGCTCACGATCAACACGCCGTCGACCTCCAACGATCCGAACAACCCCGCGGTCGTGCAGAATCCGACCGCGGTGGGCTGGAGCGGGGGCAACGGTGCGAGCCACGTGGTGGTGCTGGCCGATCTGACGGCGCAGCAGTACCACACGCTCGTGGAGAAGGCGAGCCCGACCTACTCGATCGGGACGAACGGCGACACCCCGATCCTGGTGAACGCCCAGCTGACCACGGGCAACACGTACGCGCTGGTGGTGATCAGCCTCGACGCCAACGGCTGGGGCAACGGCACCACCGCCGACCTCGCCAACGGCCTCAACGACTTCTTCAGTCCCCAGTAGGGGCGGGGTTGATCCCCGCCCGCACCAACCCCGTTTGCGGGAAACCATTGCACCGCTTGTGAAGCAAGCAACCGCGGGGTTTATCCCCGCCCGCACCAACCGCGTCGGGGCGACAGGTCGCGGTGGAAGGGGAGGGTGTTGGGGCACTCCGCTCCGGTACGTACGTCGGCATCGTCTTGTTTCGACACTGTTCCGTAGGGGCGGGGTTGATCCCCGCCCGCACCAAGCCCGTTTGCGCCAAGCCATTGCACCGCTTGTGAAGCGGGCAGCCGTTGGGTTTGTCCCCAATGCCCCTGCGTGAAGACGAGACAGGGCAGGGTGTCGGGTGCGGCGGTTATCGGCGTTTTCGTGTCGCAGCTTGCGAACAGGGTGTTGCCGCTTGCTCGCTGTGGGCGACGTTCACGGCGGCCTTGTCCGCGACGAAGTCACGTGCGATTACAGCCTGCACAGACCGCTACCGTCGGAGCGACGGCGTCTCGCCGTCGCACCAACGACGTTGGCGATGGTTCGTTGCACCGAATGCCGCGGCTGGCGGTGCAATGGCCCGTCCTGGGCGGGGTCGGTGCGGGCGGCCACCCTCGCACCACTTCACAACCGAGCAACCGACGTCGAGCCCGGCCGCAGCGCGACGTGCGACCCGTCGTGGAGCGCGCCTCGCTGACGCACGATCCGCGCTCCGCTCGGCGTAGCCCCGACCGGGCGCTGCCTGCACACCCCTACCGGGCGTGCTCCGCGTCCACACGGCTCGCCAGATCGCCCTCCCGCCCTCGCTCTCGCAGCCAGGACAGCAGCGTCGATAGCGACGCGGTGCGCAGCAGCGATCGGCGGGTGGACGCGTCGGGGACGAGGTCGCCCGCGCGGTAGTAGCGCAGAAGCTGCTTGAGGCGGGCGAGTGCCGCACGCTCGCCGTGTCGCTGCCGTACCGCGTCGGCGTAGCGCAGCGCGAAGTCGGCCGCCTCCTGCCGCGAGGCGGCCGGGCCGCCCGCCGCCTGCCGGAACAGGAACGGATCGGCGATCGCGCCGCGGCCCACCATGACCGCGTCGCAGCCCGTCTCGGCGCGCATGCGTTCGCCGTCGGCGACGGTCTCGATCCCGCCGTTGCCCACGAGCGGGATCGTGGCCCCGCGGCGTACGAGCTGCTGTTTCGCCTCGGCGATCCACGCCCAGTGCGGCGGATCGGTGTAGCGGTCGGTGCGCAGGCGCGCGTGCAGCACGATCGCCGCCGCGCCCGCGTCCGCGATCGCGTCGACGATCTCGCGCAGCCGCGCGGCGCTGTGCACCCCGGCGCGGATCTTCGCGGTCACCGGCAGCGGGCTCGCGCGCACCGCCGTGGCCACGATCTCTCCGATCCGCTCCGGGTGCTCGAGCAGCGCCGAGCCGGCGCACTTGCGGAAGACCCCCGGCGCGGGGCAGCCGAAGTTCAGATCGATCCAGCGCGCGCCGGCACGGCGTGCCGCCTCGACCGAGGCGGCGAGGTGCTCGCTGCCCGCGGCCATGATCTGCAGCGCCAGCGGACAGGGGCCGCGCACCGGGCCGAGCTGTCGCCGCAGCGTGCGCACCGGCAGGGGGTGGTGGGTGAGGCGCACGAACTCGGTGCAGGCGGCGCCCACCCCGCCGCGTGCGATGACGAACTCGCGGAAGACCGGGTCGGTCACCCCCTCCATGGGGGCGAGCCACCAGCGGCCCGGCACGACGAGCGGTTGTGCGGCCCGCAGCACGAGCGGCTTCGAGAGAGACGGCGCGGCCGCCGCCGGCGCCGCGGGGGGCGTGTCGGCGCGGCCGCCACGCAGGCGGTCCACGGCGTCAGTCGTTGATCGTGAGCGAGCGGTTGATCGTGTAGATCTCTTTCTGGATGTCGGAGCGAAGCTGCTCGTAGCCGCTGTACTCCGGTCGCAGATCGCCGTTGGCGTCGCGGTAGCGCGGCCCCTTGAGCAGATCGTCGAACAGCGCGCCGGCCCGCTGCAGTCGCGCCTTGGCCGCGCGCAGGTTGCTGCCGCGGGTGGTGGGATCGTCGGCGCGCATGCCGCGGCGCGCGAGCTCCCGCCCCTCCTCGAACAGCCGCTTCACCTCCTCGAGCCGCTGCGCGTGCTCGTCCTTGACCGCCGGCGGGCGGCTGTTGCGGCTCTTGATCATGTAGCCGAAGCTCACCACCACCCCGACGGCGACGAGCCCGAGCGCCACCCAGAGCACCGGCGGCGCCTGCTTCGGGGCCGATCGCCGGCTGCGACCGCTGCGGGTCCGCGGCTCGTCATCCTCGTCGACGAACTCCCACTCCTCCTGCCGGCGACCGCGCCCGCTGGTGCGCGTGCCGCTGCGCCGCCCGCTCGTGGTTCGCTGCCGTCGGCTGTCGGTGGTGCGCGATCGGCTGCGTGTGCTGGAACTCGAACGGGACGAGCGGCGACTTGTGGACATGGGCGCCTCCCAGTGCGCCGGCGCTTCGCGGCGGTGGTACGGTGAGGGAAACGTGCCGGCGGGCCGCATGATAGCGGGCGGTCGCGGCGGGTTCAATGGCGTCGAGCCCTGCACGCCCGCCGGGGGCGTGTGTCTCAGCCGCTCCTGCGCCGCAGCGCGGGACCGGCGCGCAGCGCCCGCAACCCGCTCGTGCCCGGCCGCAGGCAGTAGTCGACGCCCGGGGGGATCGCGAGGGTGTCGCCGGTGGCGAGCGCGAGCGAACCGGCGTCGGCGAGCAGCTCGCCGCCGCCGGCGATCACGGTGAGGAACGTGATCGCGTCCCGATCGTAGATCACGCGCTCACCGCGGTCGACGAGGATCAGCTCGAGTCGCAGCCGCTCGTTGGCGAGCAGCGGGATCCGCGGGTTGGGCCCGGCGCTGAGTGCGGTGTGCAGCACCGGATGCTCGATCGGTTCGAACGCGAGCGCGCGCGCGGCCTGCACGAGGTGCAGCTCGCGGCCGCGGCCCCAGTCGTACACGCGGTAGGTGGTGTCCGAGGGCTGCTGCACCTCGTAGAGCACGAGCCCCGGTCCGATCGCGTGCAGCGTTCCCGCCGGCACGTTGACGGTGTCGCCGGTGTGCACGCGCTGCCGGCGCACCACGCTGTCGAGTTCGCCCGTGGCGCATGCGGCGAGCAGATCGGTGAGCGTCGCGCCCGGGCGCATGCCGTGGATGATCTCGGCCCCCGGCGCGGCGTCGAGAATGTGCCACGCCTCGGTCTTGGGGGCGGCGCCGCCGCCGATCTCGCGGGCAGCCCGCTCGTCGGGGTGCACCTGCACCGAGAGCCACTGCCGTGCGTCGATCAGCTTGATCAGCAGCGGCAGCGGCGCACCGAGCACCTCGGTGACGCGGCGGCCGGCGTACGGTCCCTCGGCGACCACGCTCTCGCGTCCGGCCACCCCGCTCGCCTCCCAGCTCTCTCCGAGCGGACCGCCGTCGGGCGGACGCGGCTTGCCGAACCGCTGCACGAGCACGTCCCCGCCCCAGGGCCGGGCGACGGGGATCGGACGCAGCTTCAGCGGACCGGGGCGCATGGCGGGCGTACGCAGGGGGGCAAGGGGCTCAGCCCCCGTGGCCGAGCTGGGCGTCGAGTGCGTCGAGGAAGGGGCCGAACTTGTCGCGGTTGCGCCGGTCGATCGCGACGAGGTTGCGGTGGGCCTTGCGCATGAGCTCGAGCCGCTCGCGGGTGCCCACCTCGCTGTCCGGCAGCGGGGTGAGTTCCACATCGGCGGGCAGCGCGCACGGGCTGTCCGCGAAGGTCAGCAGGTGGTTGAGCCCCACGCTGGTCATCTGGTCCATGCAGTGCGGACTCGGGTTGAGCAGCACCAGCCGCTCGCGTCCGAAGTGCTCGCGCAGCCCGACGAGCACGCCCATGAAGGTCGAGTCGACGCCCTGGCACGGAGCGAGATCGACGAGGCAGCGCCGGAAGCCCTCGGCGGCCATGCGCTCGGCGAAGGCACGGAACGTCATGGCGTTATGCATGGTGGCGAGGCCGCTGACCCGGACGTACACGGTGTCCTCGCAGCGGGCGACGTGAAAGGCCGCGCGCGCTCTTGCCATCACCTCACCTTCGAGCCGGGGGCGACGGGGCGCTCGGGCGCGAGCACGCACACCCCGCTCGCGTCCTCGACGGCGAGCAGCATGCCGCGGCTCTCGACCCCGCGCAGCGTGGCGGGCTGCAGGTTGGCCACCACGACCACCTGCCGGCCCACGAGCCCCTCGGGGGTGTACCACGTCTTGATCCCCGCGACGAGCTGTCGCGGTTCGCCCTCGCCCAGATCGACCTCGAGCACGAGCAGGCGGTCGGCGTCGGGGTGGTGGCGCGCGGAGCGGACGGTGCCAACGCGGAGATCGAGCCGCGCCACGTCGTCGATGGTGATCACGTCTGGTGACCTCGGGTCCTGGTCGTGGTTGCGTCTCCGGTCGCCGTTGTCGCGTCGACCGGCACGTGCGCCGGTCAGTCTAGCGGTGGGGTTCGCCTGCGGTCAAGCGCGCCGGCGCGCCCGCCCGGCTCACCCGCGGCGCGCAGCGCGCGCGCGATCGCGATCGCGAGCCGCTCCGCGCTGGCGTACCGGCCCTGCCGGATCTCCTCGCGCAGCCGCGCTATGTGCGCGGCGCGCTCGGGGCTGAGGTCGGGGGCGGTGCGCTGCAGTCGCTCGCGGTCGCGCTCGCGCCGCAGCGCCGCGGGATCGAGGCCGCGGGGCAGCGGCAGCGCCTCGGGCGGCGGGGTGCGTTCCGCGGGAGGATCGGCCCCGAGACGACCGCCCGAGGACGGCGGCGACGGCGGGTTCGAGGCGGACGTCAGCCGGTCGGCCATGGGTTCGCTACTCCAAACGGCTCAGAACCTTTCTCGAACATAGAGCATGACAGCCCGGTCCGACAAATCGTTACGACACTCCGCGCGCGCGTCCGTTGCCGCGACCGCCGCTCGCGGCTCGCCGGTGCGGGCTGCCGCGTGTCGCTCGCCACTGAACCGGAGCGACACGCGGGGCGTCGCAACACCGAGCCGAC
>RFJN01000514.1 GCA_003694875.1 Planctomycetota bacterium
CGGCGTCTCGGCAACGCGCCGCGGTTCGACGCGGTGGCCCGGTGTCGCCTCGCTCGCGAGCGCGACCGTCTCGCCGCCCTCGACCTCGCACGAGCCGACGACCTCCGCCGCCCCCACGACGGCGACGCCGAGCAGGACGAGGGGCAGGATCGCGATCGCTAGGGCACGCAGGGTTCGCAACATGGCCCGCGCAGTATCCCCGGCCGGGGGGCGCACGTCAATCGAAACCCGCAGCGGCTCGTTGCCTCCACAGCGTCAGCGGGGCGGACGCTCGGCCCGACCGCGGCAGCGCTCGGGCGGGTAGTTGCGGGCATTGATCGCGAGCTTGCGCTCGATCGCCTCGCACAGATCGATCCCCGTCCGATCGCACAACAGCAGCAGCAGGATCGCCACGTCGGCGATCTCCTCGCCGAGCGCCTCGCGCACCGCCGGCTCGCGGCACAGCGCGTCCGCCCGCTCGCTCGCCACCCACCGCAGCGGCTCGAGCAGCTCCCCGACCTCGGAGGCGATCGCCATGGCGAGGTTCTTGGGATCGTGGAACCGCGCCCAGTCGCGCTCGGCGACGAAGGCGCGGATCCGTTGCTGCAGCCGCTCGAGACGATCGGGGTTCGTCACTCGACCACCACCCGGTCGCTCGGTCCGCGCCCGAAGGTCTCGGGCGCATACATCTGCTCGGCCTTCGGCGGCGGCGCGGTGAACACCCCCGGTGTGGTGGCGCGCGCGATGTAGCTGTACTCGTACACACCCGCGGGCAGCAGCGAGGTGAAGACCTCCACCCGCTCGTCGCGCAGGTTGTCGTGCTCGTACCACCGCCCCCACCACCACAACCGGGCGCCGCCGCGCCCCTGGCGCCGCGCACGGGCCGGCAGGCGCTCGGTCACCGCGAGCGCGGGGTTGAGCGGCTCGAGACCGGCCGGAAGCGCGTCGACGAGCGCCACGTGCGTGCGCCGGCCCGGGGCGACGAGTTGCAGCCGCACCCGAACCCGCGCCCCGGCCCGGATCCGCCAGCTGCCGTCCTCCTGCCGCTGCACGTCGGTCGGATCGTCCACCGCCTCGTAGCGCCGCGCCACACTGAAGCCGCGCTCGAGCGCCGCGAGCTGCAGCGAGCGCGGTGCGTACCGCAGCCCGATCCGGTAGTACAGACGCCCCGCGCCCTGCTTGTGCAGCAGCAGCCGCCGCGCCTCGGGCTGCTCGAGCAGGTAGGACAGCGGCACCCGCAACTGCCAGCGCTCGGTGCTGCGCCCCTCGAAGCGGTGCTCGCCGGCGAAGCGATCGCCGAGCCAGACCCGCGCCACGAAATCCGGCTCGACGCGCTCGTAGGTCCGGAAGTAGCGATCGAGCGCGAGCAGCACCCACGCGTTCTCCTGCGTGTTGCTCCAGCGGCCTCGGGTGCGGTGCGCGAGCAGACCGCGCACCACCTTGACGATCAGATCCGATTTCGGTTCGGCCGTCATGAGCGCATCGAGCAGCACCGCGTCGGCGCGGCGGTTCGAGTGCAGCAGCAGGTAGTCCTCGTCTCCGTAGCTCGTCACGAAGTGCGCGGTGCCCGCGGTCTCCTCGACGCGGTTGTGCACGAGCCGCAGCAGCCGCTCGGTCGTGCCGTGCAGCTCCGGCGCGGGCGCGATCACCGCCAGCAGCCAGCCCACCGCCTCGAGCGGCAGCCGGTCGGCCCCCGCCTCCTGCACGAGCTCGTTCGCTCGTGCGGCCACCGCCTCCCCGAGCAGCGCGCGGACAAGCAGCGCGTACGCCTCGAGCGACCAGCGGGTGCGCTCGCTCCAGCGCCCGTCCAGATGCCGCCGGATCTCGCGCAGATATCGCAGCACGCCCGCGCGCAGCCGCGGCGGCACGCGGAATCCCTTGGCCTGTGCGCGCGCGATCGCGTGTCCCACGTGGATCGTCACGAATGGCCAGGAGCGATCCGCCCCCTCCCAGAAGCCGAATCCGCCATCACCGCGCTGCATGCCGCGCAGCCGCTTCAGGTCGCGTCGCACCGCCGCCACGAGCTGCTCCGGCTCGGGCAGCCCCTCGGCGTCGAACGCGGCGAGCACGTCCTTGAGCGCGGCGATCGCGAGCACCCGCGAGGCGATCTGTTCGGCGCACTCGTAGGGATAGGAGGTCAGGTACAGCACGGCGTCGGTGAGCGCCTGCAGCTGCGTCGAGCTGAGCTGCACCTCGAGCCCCCCGAACGCTGCGACCGCGTCCTCGGGCGGCTCGATCGCATAGCCCGCCGCCCCGTCGTCGAGCACCCCGTAGGTCGCGAACGCCTCGGTCGTGGCCGGCGTCCAGACCGGCAGCGACAGCTCGGCCGCGTCCGCATGCGGTCCCGCGATCGCCGCCACCTCGAGGCGTGCACGCCCCGCCGCGTGCGCACGCACGGCGAAGCGCAGCTCGACCCGGTCACCGGCCGCCACCTGCACCCGCTGCGCCGCGGGCCCGTCGAGTTCGGCCGCGCCGTCCACCCGCGCCGCCACGTCCACCGTGAGCGGCTCGGCGGTCTGGTTCTGCACCACGACCGGCAGCTCGGCCCGGTCGCCGTAGTGCAGGAACCGGGGCGGCGAGGGACGCACCATGAGCGGCAGCCGCGCGGTGATCTGCGACTCGGCCTTGCCCCACGCGGTCGCCCCGTGCACCGCCACCGCCACGATCCGGTAGCGCGTCAGGCTGTCGGGCAGCTCGAGCGGCACGCTCGCGCGCCCCTGCTCGTCGGTGACGACGTCGGGCGCAAACAGCGCGAGCGGTCGCAGATCGACCCGCGCGGTGATCGGCGCCGGCTCGGCACCGCCCCTGTCCGCCATCGCCATCCTGGCGAGAGGGGCGCCGGCAGCGCGCAGCAACCGCTTCTCCGCCATCGCCGCCATGGGCTCGCCCCCCCTCGTGCCGAACGCGTGCTCCTGCTCGAGCGTCTCGCTGCCGGCGAGCCACACGAACGCGCGCGTGTCCTGCCCCCCTAGACCGTCACCGCGGGGGGGATAGAACGCGCCGAGCGGATCGGTGAAGCGGTGGCCCGTGAGGGCGAGCACTGCCTCGTCGACGACGAGGAGCAGAACGTGGCTGCCCGCAGCGGGCCGGCCTGCGGCATCGCGTACCTCGAGATCGATCGTGGTCCGGCCCCCCGGCGCGAGCGCGGGTTCGCGAGCCGCCACGCGCACCGCCAGCGAGCGGTCGCGCGGCGGAACGTCAAGCCGCACAGTTCCCGACGCGAACGCCGGGCGCGAGGGCGTCTCGCTCGAGGCGGCGTCCTCGCGCGGCGTCTCGCCCACGAGGTCCACGCGCACGTGCACGTCGGGCAGATCGCTCGCGCGAATCGGCACCTCGAGCGTGATCGAACTGCCCTCGACATGGAATCGGCGGACCTGCACGATGCCCGCCCGCGCGACGGTGAGCAGCCCCTCGGCGCGCTCGTACGGGTTGAGCACGAGGATCTTCGCGGTATCGCCCGGGGCATACGTCCGGCGATCGGGGATCAGCGTCAGCTCCTCGCGCTCGAGCCGACGACCGGGCGGCCGGCTGCCGCCGCCCACCCACAGGGTCCGCTCCGAGCGGTTCGCTCGGCCCTGCGCGTCCCGCACCACCGCACGAATCCGCCAGCGCCCCGGCCTGTCCGGCTGCCAGTGCCAGCGCACCGGCTCCTCGCCCGAGCGCAGCGTGTGCCGCACCACGTCGCGCTCCTCTTCCTGCCACACACCGCCCTTCCAGCGCCACACCAGGCGCGCCGCCTCGAGTTCGATCGGCACGTCGGGGACCAGCGCTCCCTCGATCGTGGTCACGATGAAGTCGAGATCGAACGCCTCGCCCGCCGCCGCGAAGGGGCGGTCGGCGCGGATCCCCACGTAGCGCTTCGCCGGGTGCACGAGCGCACGCGTGCGCGCGCTCCAGCTCTGCCGGTTGACGTCCTGCACCGACGCCTCGATCTCGAGCGAGTACGGCCGTGGCGGGCGCGCCTCGCGCAGCGCGATCCGCACACGCCCCACCCCGTCGCGATCGGTCCGTCCCTCGGCCGACTGCTCGCGCTCCGCTTCGGGCTGCGGGCCGGACCACACGCGCCACCACGGCAGCCACGTCCCGAACGAGAAGTCGTCGTGGCCCGGAGGCGCGTACGAGGCCGCACGTGCGCGTACCCGCCAGCGCACGGGCGCGTCGGGCAGCGCTCCGCCGGCGTAGTACCGCGCCTGCACCGACGCCCGCAGGCTGTCTCCCACGACGTGCGGAGCGGGCGTCTCGACACGCGCCTGCACCTCGTATTCGGGACGCCGGAACGCCTCGATCCGGACCGGGCGGCTGTGGCGGCCGAGCGTCGCCCCGTCGCGCACGAGTTCGAGCCCGAGCCGCGCCTGGCCCAGGTTCACCTCCTCGGGGATCGCGAGGGCGAGATCGAAGCCGCCGAGCGCGCCGAGTTCTCTCTCGCCACGCGCGATCTCGTTGCCCCGCGGTCCCGACAGCACCCACCGCAGGCGAGCGCCGTCCGGCGGCAGCGAGGGCTCGGCCGCGCGCAACCCGCCGTCGAGCCGACGCACCCAGCCCTTGACGTACGCGGTCTCGCCGGGCCGGTAGATGCCACGGTCGTCGGTCACCCACCACAGGTAGACGTCCTCGGGAGTCCGCCGCGTCCACGCGCCGCCGTCGAGCCAGCCGGTGGCCGCCGGCAGCATGGCGCGGTCGTCGCCGTGCCGCACGGTGAGCACACGTCCGGGCGCTTCCCGGTCGGGCAGCGGCAGCTGCACGGTGCCGTCGGGTCGCGTACGGCCCCGGATCCCGTCCGGCACGATCGCCACCTCCGCATCGCCCACCGGGCGACCGTCGGCGAGTCGCGTCACGAACGCGACGAGCTTGCGGTCGTCGTGCACGAGCGTCACCGCGAGCGGACTCACCTGCACCCACAGCCGCGCCACCGGCGCCCGTCGCCGCTTGTCGGGCACCGGCAACGGTCGCAGCTCGATCACGAACTGGCCGCTCGTTCCGTCGAGTACCTCCCGCAGCGGCACACGCACCGACGTGATCTGGTCGCGCTGCCCCTCGACCTCGATCCTGCCGCGACGCACCCGCTCGCCCGGCGGCTCGGCGTCCCGGTTCCAGCCCGGTCGCCACCGCACGAACGCGGCCCAGTCCCGGGGTCGCACGCGCCGGATCTCGTAGGCGAGCGCCTCGTAGTTGACCACGAGCGCGGTCACCGCCGGATCGGCCGCCGGATCGGTCACGAGGAAGTCGTCGCCCGCGACCACGAAGGCCGGCTCGCGACCGCCAACCTCCCACGGCAGGCGCACCGCACGACCGAGCGTCTGGCCGAACACGTCGCGCAGCGCGGGCTCGAGCGTCACCGTGTAGGAGGTGCGTGGCTCGGTGCGTCCTCGCAGCACGATCGCGTCGCCGAACACCTCGACCTCGAGGTCGGCCACCTCGGGCTGCACGTGCACCAGAGCCCGATCGAAACGGTCGGTGTCGATGGCGTTGGACAGCTCGATGCGCAGCGGCATGCCCGGGCGGCACGGTCCTCCCCACCCACAGCGGGAGTCCACGACCCGCAGCGGACCATAGGTGCGGAACGAGAAGCGCTTCGCCTCGGTGCTCGGTCGCGGTCCCTCCTGCGAGCGCACCCCCGGCTCGAGCTGGAAGCGGAACCGGGTGGCGGGCGGCAGCGTCTGTTCGGGCCGCAGCGCGACCGCATGGCCCTCGCGCGCCCGCTTCAGCATGGCGCGCGCCTGCGGGTCGGCCTCCACCTCCGCACGGCTCGCGAGCCGCAGCGCCCAGCGCCGGTGCAGCAGCTTCCCACTGTCGAGTCGCGCGGCGGCGAGCACCGAGGCGGGGTCGACGGGCTGATCGAACACGAGCACGATCACCGGCTCGAGTCGCACGCTGTCGCCGGCCGGGATCCAGCGCTCGAGTGTGGGGGGCGGGGTCGCGAACCGGAAGCGCACCGGTGCCGGGAGCCGGGCGCCGGTCGTCGCCGCGACCCCCGCGGGGATCTCGACCTCGTATGCGGTCGCCATGGGAAGCCGCTTTCCGTCGGGCGTGAACACGAGCGTCCTCGTGCCGAGCCACTCCCAGTGGCCGGCGACCTCGGGGCGCAGACGCGCCGGGACCGGTTGCGCTCCGAGCCGACCGAGCGAGGAGATCGGCACCATGGGCTGCGAGAAGGTGATCGAGATCCGCGGTGCGACCGGCACCTCGCCCTCGGGCGCAAAGCGCAACACCTCGAGGGGACCGGGCTCACCCTGCTGTTGTGGCGGCGTACTCGCCTGCGCGCTGCCGGTCGGCGGAAACGGCGCGAGCCGGTCCCGTCCCGGCCGCGGCGCGGGGGGGCCGGAAGGGGGCAACGCGAAGGAGCGCTCGACGGCGGGCGCGCTCCCTCCTCCCCGCACGCGCGAGAGGATCTCCTCGGCGCGCTGCGCGGGCAGCTCGCTGCCCACGGCCGCCACGGCGCGCTGCGGTCTCGGCGCCTCGCCCCCCTGCTCGGGCGTCAGTGTGAAGTCGAGCCCTTCGCCGGCCCGCGTCTGCTCGTCACTCGCCGCGTGTACCGGTGCGGCGACCGAACCGAGTTCCGCCTCCCGCAGTCTTCGTTTCATCGGTGCGTCCCCCCAGCCGCAGCCGCTGCAGACTGCGAGCAGCGCCACACCCCACAGTCGGATTCGCCTTCGCTTGCGCATAGTGGTCTCCTCCCCCCGTCCGCGACCCCAACGTCGCCACACGCGGAGACGGACAGCGACCCCCACGAGCCTATTCGAAACTCCTCGCCTGCGGACAGACGGGTTCGGGAACGCGTCGCCTTCGGCCGTGAGGCGCCGCCGCTTGCCCGTGCGCGAGGCTCTCGCCCCCGTCCACCGCGCCTCGCCGACGCACCCGGTCCCTCCTCCCGGCGCGAGCCCCTCCCGCTGGCCGCCGCGTCAGCGGCCGGGAGGCGTCCGGCGTTCGCGGTGCGCCCGCTCGAGCAACTCGATCACCTCCTCGTCCGAGACCTGGCGGAAATCGACGTACCAGGCCCCCACGGCGTAGAAGGGTTCGGGCTGGTACAGGCACACGAGATCGTCGACGAGCGGAGCGAGCGCGGCGCAGCTGTCCGGCGGCGCCACCGGCACCGCGAGCACCACACGCGCCGGGTGACGTCGCCGCAGTCCGAGGATCGCCGCGCGCGCGGTGGCGCCGGTCGCGATCCCGTCGTCGACGAGGATCGCGGTGCGCCGCTCGAGCGGCACCGGCGGCCGCCCACTGCGCAGCAGCCGCTGCCGTTCGTGGATCACCGCGAGCTGGCGCGCCTCCTCCTGCCGGAGATAGGCCGCGCTGACCCCGAGCGCACGCACGACGTCGGGATTGAGCACGACCTCGGGCTCGGATCCGTCGACGATCGCACCGACGGCGAGTTCGGGGTGACCCGGCGCACCGAGCTTGCGCACCACGATGACGTCGAGCGGCGCGTCGAGCGCCCGGGCGATCTCGTAGCCGACCGGCACCCCGCCGCGCGGCATGGCGACGACGACGGGCTCGAGATCCCGGTACCGCTCGAGTTCGGCCGCGAGCAGGCGCCCGGCTTCGCTTCGGTCGCGAAATCGCACCCCCCGCCCTCCCCCGGCTGCGTCGCTGGCGGTGGTGGGCGATGCTGGACTCGAACCAGCGACTTCCTCCGTGTAAGGGAGGCGCTCTGGCCAACTGAGCTAATCGCCCACCGACGACAGCTGCGTCGCCCGGGCAGGATAGCGGCTGCCGGCAGCGGGAACAACCCGCGCGCGACCGCCCTCAGCGCACGCTGCCCCGATCCTCCGAGAGGTAGATCCCCTTGAGGTGCATCTCGAGCTGGTGCGGGTTGGGCGAGGCGGCAAGCGCCGCCTCGCGCTCGACGAGACCCGCCTGCACGCGCTCGAGCAGCGAGCGGTTGAAGTCGATCATGCCCTGCTCACGCCCGGCGCGCAGGATCACCGCGAGCCGGTCGTCCTCCCCCTCCGCGATCGCCTTGCGGGCCTCGGCATTGACGAGCAGCAGTTCGATCGCCGGTACGCGACGCACCGCGGGGTCCTTCGCGGCGAGCATCTTCTGGCAGATCACCGCGCGCAGGTGAAACCGCAGCGCGTGCCGGATCTGGCGCTCGCGCTCGGGCGGGAACAGGTCGACGAGCCGGCCGATCGTGGAGCGCACGTCCGCGCTGTGCAGCGTCGAGAACACGAGGTGGCCGGTCTCGGCCGCGGCGAGCGCGGCCTCGAAGGTCTCGCGATCGCGCATCTCGCCCACGAGGATCACGTCCGGATCCTGGCGCATGACCGCGCGCAGCGCGGTGTGGAAGTCCGGCACGTCGATCCCGACCTCGCGCTGGTTGATGAACGCCTTGGCGTCGGTGTGCAGGTACTCGATCGGATCCTCGATCGTCACGATGTGGCAGCGCCGCAGCGCGTTGATGCGCCCGATCAGCGCCGCGAGCGTGGTCGACTTGCCGCTGCCGGTGGCGCCGCACACGAGCACGAGCCCGCGCCGCAGTCGCGCGAGCCGCTCCATGGCCGGCACCGGCAGCCGCAGCGACTCGAAGTCGGGGATCCGGGTCTCGACGCGCCGGATCGCGGCGGACACCGTCCCCCGCTGCCGAAAGACGTTGAAGCGGAATCGGCCGAGCCCCTCGAGCGACCACGCGAAATCGACATCGCCGCGTGTCTCGAGACGCTGCCGGCGCGCCCCGACGAGCACCGGCTCGAGCAGCGCACGCACCTCGCCCGGGCCGAACGGCGGGGCCTCGATGGCGCGCAGCACGCCGCCGATCCGCACCAGCGGTGCGCTGCCCACCTTGAGGTGCAGGTCGGTGGCGCGCTCGCGTGCGAGCAGCCGCAGCAGCCGCTCGAGATCGCGTCCCGGCGCCTCGATCTGCGTCTGCGCAGCCGTCGGCACGCCCACCTCCGTCTCGGCGCTCTCGTCCATGCGCACCCCTCGCCCAGGCTCGTGACGCCTGCCAAGGTA
>RFJN01000101.1 GCA_003694875.1 Planctomycetota bacterium
AGCGGTCTTTGCAGGCTGTAGACGCAAGTGACTTCGTCGCGCACAAGGCAGCCATGAACGTCGCCCACGGCGACAGCGAGCAAGCGGCAACACCCTGTTCGCACGCCGCGGCACGAAAATGGCGATCATCACGGCACGCGGCACCCTGTCCTGCATTGTCTTCGCGGGGTGGATCCCCGCCTGCACCCGCCACGTTGTGGATCCGCCGTTGCACCGCACGGCCCGGGTGGCGTTCCCTGCGCCAGGACAACGGCTGATGGCGCACCGCGTACCTTGGAACCGGGATTCTCGGGTGGCGGTTGCCAACAGACCCCGTGTCGCCGCCTCGCCTTCTTGCACCACCGTGCGCGACACGTCTCGGTCACAACGGGCGACGCGCGTGGGTCCTGCGGTTCAGTCGTCCCGGTCGTCGGCGAGACGCTTCGCGATGCGCGCGCGCAGCCCGGCCGCCTTGGCGCCGTCCATGCCGCGCGCGGCGGCGGCGATCGCGCCGAGCAGCGCCCGGTCGGTGGTGTGCTCGGCGCGGCGGGCGAGGACTCCGAGCGCCTGCGGATCGGAGACCGTGGCGAGCGCGCGCAGTGCCGGTGCGCGCAGTGCCGGCTGCTCGCAGGCCGCGAGCAGCGCCTTGGTGGCGTTCTCGGTCCCGAGCGAGGCGAGCAGCGCGAGCAGCGCGCGGGACGTCTCCGGGGCGGTGTCGGGATCGAACAGCGCCGCGATCGCGGCGCGCTCGACCTCGCTCGGCGGAAGCGTCGCGAGGGCGGTCTCGACGGCGCGGTCATCGGTGGCGTGCGCGCCGGGGGCGCGCCAGCGGCGCAGCTGTGCCGTGAGTCGATCGTCAGACGGCGCGGCGGGGCGAGCGGTCGCCGTGTCGCTCTGTGCGGAGACGCGGGGAGCCGGCTTGCCGGCGCGGCTCGCAGGCGCGGGCGGTGCGGTGGCGCGCCGGGGTCGCGGCGGCTCCGGGGTAGTCGTGTGCCCGGCGGGCTGCGGGGGCGGGTCGGGTGCGCGGAGCGCTCGCTGTCCGACGGGGCGCTCCGGCGGCGCGGGCGGCGGCTCGATCCACAGCAGCCAGCCGAGGGCGGCGGCGAGGCCGCCCGCGGCCGCGATGGCGGTGACGCGCGCGGGCGTCATGGGTTCGGGTGCCGGACCTCGATCGTGTAGTCGCCGGTGCCGTTGGGGTCGTAGTGGCGCACCTTCACGAAGTAGGCCTGGCCGGCGGGCCCGGTGTACACGATGCGCGATCCGAGCCCGAGCCCCGGCGCGTCGTCGTTGACGGCGAGAAGCGTTCCGTCCGCCTTGTAGAGTTCGATCACGGTGTCCATGCCCGGCTGCGGCTTCGCCTCGATCACGTAGGTGACCTGCGGCGGCGGATAGATCGCGATCGCCACCTCGCTGAAGCGGAACATGTCGACGTCGCCGGGCGGATCGATGGTGCCGGGGGTCGGCGGATCGCCGACCTCGATCGTGGTCGCGTTCGCTTGCGTGTTGCCGTGGTCATCGTTGCCGATCCCGGGGTTCGGCGCCGCGGCGGTGCGCACCCGGATCGTGTAGCTGCCGGTACCGGCCGGATCGTAGTGGCGCACCTTCACGTAGAGCGTCTGGCCGTGCTGCGTCGTGAACGAGACCCGCGAGCCGAGCCCGAGCCCCGGCGCGTCGTCGTTCGTTGCGATCAGCGTCTGGCCGTCCGGGCCGTAGAGCTCGATCACGGTGTCCATGCTGCCGCTGACCGCCGTCTCGAAGATGTAGGTGCGCTGCGGCGGGGGGTAGATGTAGATCATGATCACCGGCGTGTTATCGACGAGCTTGAACCAGTCGACGTCGCCCGGCGGATCGATCGTGCCGGCCACGGGGGTGCCGGGATCCACGAGCAGATCGGTGGCGGCCTGCGGGGTGTCGCCGTGGTCGTCACCGCTCGCCGAGCCGCCGCTGCCGAGCAGCCGCTGCTCGATCTCGTCGACCGCGTCCATCACGGGACGAAGCTGCGCGTCCCAGCGGCCGTACACACCGAGGTTGCCCTCGATCGTGTTGCGGTTGTCCGGGATCTGCGAGCGCACCTCGAGGCGGAAGCTCGTGGGGCGCACGACGTAGGTGTTCGGATCGGGGATGCGGTTCGGGATCGAGGCGAGACGCGCGCGCTGCACCGCGTCCTGCAGCCGGCGCAGTTCGGCCGCGGTCGCGCGCCCCTGCACGAGCGGGAAGCGGACGTTGGGCTGGCTGCGCGCGATCTCGACCTGGCCCCCCGCGTCGATCGAGATCGTGGTCGCGAGGTCCCGGAAGTCGAGGGTCGAGCGGGTGAGCAGATCGAACGCCGGGGCGTTCGGCACCACGGGCGCGACCTCGACGTCGTCGATGAACCAGCCCGCGAAGTCGTTGTACAGGGCGTCGACCGAGTCGAAGACGAACTCGACCTGGATGAAGAAGCTGCGGGTGTTGCGGGGGGCGGGAATGCGCACGGTGTGGGTGTGCCACATGCCCATGGCGCTGCAGTGCGCTCCCCGCGGGGCGTTGCGCGATCCCGAGAGCTGCTGGCGCACGACCGTCTGGCCGTTGACGCGCACGATCACGAAGCGGCGGTCGTAGCGCGTTCCGGTGGTCTCGGTCTCGTAGTTGCACCGGAAACGCAGCACGTGGTCGACGAGGCGGCTCGCACGGATCGTGGGCGACTGGCAGGCGGCCCGCTGCAGGCCGGGGTAGGCCGTGCCGTCGTTGAAGTTCAGACTCGCGCGACCGGAGGACGCGGCGCCGCCGGGCGCGCTGGCAGGATCGCCATCGACCGACCACAGCCCGTGCAGGCTCCAGCCGTTCGTTCCCGACTCGAAGTCCTCGTGGTAGGGGACGCTCTGGGCGGGGGCCGCCGCGGCGCACAGCAGCAGCAGGCCCGCGGTGAGTCCGAGGGTGCGTGTGGCGTGCATGGGCTTCACCTCCCTTCCCATGGTCCTGACTTGCGCGTGTTCGTTCTCCGGCCGGCTCGCGTCGCCGGCGCGAACGCTCCGGAATCACGATTTTCTCCGGGAAACGGGGCAAGGCAAGAGGGAAGTCGATCGGGAGATCCGTTTCGGATTGTAACGCGTTGCGTCAAGTCGGATTGGGCTCGAGGACGGGTTCGTGCGCCGTGGCAGGTGCGGTCTGCCGTGCGACGCTGTCGGGCAGCCGGCGCGAGAGGCGGCGCGTCGGGTGGGCGGCGGCTATGGCGGTGTTGGGGCGTCGGTGCACGGGCCTCGTCGTCGCTGCCGGCGCACGAGGCGGATCGTGTGTTCGGCCGCGCGTTCGATCTCGGCCGGGGTGGTGTCCGGGCCGAGCGAGAAGCGGACAGCGCTGCGGGCGCGCGGTTCGTCCACGCCCATGGCGCGCAGGACGTGCGACGGCTCGATCGCGCCGGAGGCGCATGCGGAACCGCCCGAGACGCACACGCCCGCGAGATCGAGCGCTATGCGCAGCGCGTCGCCGCGCACGCCGGCGAACGAGACGAAGCTGGTGTTGGGCAGCCGCGGTCGGCTGCGGCCGTGGACGGTGACGCCGTCGAGCGCGCGGGTGAGGGTGTCTTCGAGCCGGTCGCGCAGCCGCGCGGTGGCCTCGATCGCTGCGAGGCGTTCGGGGAGGTGCCCGGCGGCGACGCCGAACCCGACGATCCCGGGCACGTTCTCGGTGCCGGCGCGCCGGCCGCGCTCCTGTCCGCCGCCCTCGAGCAGCGGAGTGAACAGCGCGTCGTCGCGCACGAACACCGCGCCCACCCCGGGCGGGGCGCCGATCTTGTGGCCGCTGAAGGTGGCGAGATCGGCGCCCCAGACGCCGAGATCGACCGGTCGCTTGCCGAGGCTCTGGATCGCGTCGACGACGAGGTGGCCGCCGGCTGCGTGCGCGCGATCGGCGATCTCGAACACCCGGTACTCGACGCCGGTCTCGTTGTTGGCGCTGTGCAGCGCCACGAGGGCCGGTCCGGGCAGTCGGGCGAGCAGCCGTTCGAGCGCCTCGTGCTCGAGCTCGCCGTCGGGGCGCACGGGGATGGAATGGAGGGTGGCGCCGGTGTGCGCGGCGGCCGCGCGGCAGGCGGCGAGCACCGCGCGGTGCTCGGTGGC
>RFJN01000102.1 GCA_003694875.1 Planctomycetota bacterium
CTGCTCGACCGTGTGGCGCGCTTCCGGGGGGCGGCGCTGGTGCTGCACGATCCCGAGGACCCCGTCGTGCCGTACGCCGAGGCCGAGCGGCTGTTCTCCCGGCTGCGCCAGCCCAGGGGGCTCGTGGCGCTGCCCGGGGCCGGGCACCTGCTCGCCGCGCCGGAGGCCGCGCGCCATGCCGCCGACCTGATCGCCACCTGGGCCGAGCCGTACGTGGGTGCCGGTGTGCAGTTCACTGTCCAGCGACCCACACCGCCACCCGATCGCTCGACCGCCGAGGTCGAGGTGCTCGAGGGCTCGGTGCGCCACCGGCAGACGGTGCGGATCGGACCGCATGTGCTCACCGCCGACGAGCCGCCGCACCTCGGCGGTCGCGACGCCGGCCCCTCTCCGCTCGAGCTGCTGCTCGCCGCCCTCGGCAGCTGCAGCACGATCACGGTGCGCATGTACAGCGACCGCAAGGGCTGGCCGCTCGAGCACGTGGCGATCCGCTGCCGGCTCGAGCGCGGTCGGCCCGACGAGGACGGCTACGGGCCGACCGGCCACCGCATCGAGCGCGTGCTCGCGCTGCGCGGTCCGCTCGATCCCGCGCAGCGCAAGCGGCTGCACGAGATCGCCGACAAGTGCCCGGTGCACAAGATCCTCACCCGCAGCGTGCCGATCCGGACCACGCTCGCCTAGGCCCTCACGACGGCGGGTGGAACCACAACCGCTCGTCGTCGAGCGGGGTCTGCTCGGGCAGCAGCGGGTTGGTGAGTTCGAGGATCCGCCGCCGCTCGAAGTGGGTGCGTTCGAACGCGGGCCGGGTGGCGGGGTGCGAGCGCAGCAGCGCGTCGAAGCTCCCGTCCGCGAGGGCGGCGCGCAGCCCGCGCTCGAGTCGCTCGGCGAGCGCGGTGTCGTCCTTCGCCACGAAGAAGTAGATCGCGCTCGGGTAGTGCAGCAGCAGATGCGGCTCGAGCTCGATCGGCAGCGTGGCGTGGGTGCGCAGCTCCTCCCACACCTCGGTCACCCCGCGCGGCAGGTAGTCGAAACGCCCGCGGGCGAGCATGCCGAACAGCCCCTCGTAGCTGCTGCTCTTGACGACCGGCAGCCCGTTCGCCTCGAGGATCTGCACGTCGGGCCAGTCCGCGCCCTGGCCTGCGCGCAGCCGGCGCAGCCCCGCGAGGTCCTCGATGCTGGCGAACCGGGCCGCCTCCCCCTTGCGCACGAGCAGCACGCGGTAGCCGAGCAGCCCCTTGAGCAACGGGATCCGCACCGGGCGCACCAGCGCCTCGCGCTCGCGGCTCGTCATCGACCACGCGACGTCGATGTGCTGCCGCCGGGCGAGGCTCGCGAGGGCGCGTCCCTGGCGCATGAGCGCACGCGAGGGCTCGAGGCGCACGGGACCGTCGGTCGCCGCGGTCTTGTCGAGCGCGAGGCGCAGCAGTTCGACGAAGTAGGCCGAGCGCGTGTCGTTTTCGCTCACCCCGCGCGGATAGCGCACCACGCGCGGGGCGGCGTTCGCCACCGCCGACGCGAGCAGAAGGACACCGAGCGCTGTTGCGAGACTTGCGAGAGGTCGTCCCATGGCGGTTGTCCCCTTCGTTCTCGTGCAACGAGGCTAACGTGCCGGCTGGTCGCGGCGCAAGGCGGGCGGCGGCTCGAGCGCAGCGCGTCGCCGCTTCACGACAGCGCGCGTCCGAAGCGTTCGAGCCCGGCGGAGACGTGTTCGGGCGGCGCCCCGAAGCCGAGCCGCACGTGGTCCGGTACGCCAAAGAAGTCCCCGGGGGTGATCTGGGTGTCGAACGCCCGGCGCAGCCGCTCGCTCAGCGGCCGCGCCGCGCGGCCGTCGGGCAGCCCGAGCCACGCGATGAAGCCGCCGGCCGGCTCGTGCCACCGCAGACCGTGCCGCTCGGCGAACGCGCGCACGAGCGGGAGGCACGCCGCGCGGCGCCGCCGCGCGCGCGCGGTCAGCGTCTCGAGCCGCTCGAGCGCGCGGCAGGCGATCGCCTCGGTGACGCTCGGCGGCTCGACGCCGAGGTGGTCGTGGATCTCGGCCATGCGGCGCACGAGCGAGGCCGGCCCGACCGCCCAGCCGACCCGCAGCGCCCCGAGCCCCCAGGTCTTGGTGAGGCTGGAGGTGACCACCACGCGTTCACCGCGTCCGGCCGCGCTCGTCACCGGGCGATCGAACACCCCGTCGAGATAGACCTCGTCGAGAAGCAGCCAGCTGCCGTGTCGCGCGCAGCGCTCGATCAGCGCCACCCGCAGCTCCTCGTCAAGCTGCGCCGCGCTCGGGTTGTGCAGGTCGGTGAGCACGAGCAGCCGCAGCCCGCGTTGGAGCAGCGCGTCGCAGCGCTCGAGATCGGGCTGGAAACCCGTCTCCGCGGGCCGCGGCAGCCGGTGGATCCGCGCGCCGAGTCCGCGCAGCACCGCCTCGAGCGGCTCGTAGCGCGGCCACTCGAGTGCCACGTCGTCGCCCGGCTCGATCAGCGCCGCGCACACGAGGAAGTTGGCGAGGCTGGTGCCGCTCGTGGTGAGCAGCTGCGCGGGCTCGAGCCCGTAGCGCGCGGCGAGCCGCTCGCGCAACGGCCCGTAGCCGAACGGCGTGGGGGCGCTGAGCGGCAGCTCGGTGCAGCGCTCGAGTCCGAGATCGCTCCAGTCCGGTGGCTGCATGCCGCTCGAGGCGAGGTTGTAGCGCGGCGGCTCGAGATCGAGCCGCCGCTTGGCGAACTCGAGATACGCGATCGGCGGGAAGCGCACCCCGGGGCTCCGTGCTCAGCGCTCGCCGAGCCGGCGGGCGCGGTAGGTCTCGAAGTCGTCGAACCGCGCCGCCTTCGCCTGCCGGCGGCTGCGCCCGCTGCCGCCGCCCGAGCGCCGGGCCGCGGCGGGGGCCGCCGGTGCCGCGGGTGTGGCGGACGCGTGGGCGAGCGCCTCGGCGCCGTCGGGCTCGAAGGCGATGCCCGCCGCATGCAGCCGCGCGAGCAGCGCCGTCTTGTCGACCGCCTTCAGGTACGCCTCGGCCGGATCGACCCGGCCGGCCACCACGTGCGCCGCGATCGCATCCCCCATCGTCTGCATGCCATACTTCGTGCCGGTCTGGATCGCGGAGGCGATCGCGTGCGTCTTGCCCTCGCGGACATGGGCTGCCACCGCGGGGGTGACCACGAGCACCTCGAACGCCGCCACCTGCCCCTTGCCGTCCTTGCGCCGCAGCAGCGTCTGCGCCACCACCGCGCGCAGCGAGTCGGCGAGCATGGTGCGGATCTGCGCCTGCTCCGCGGGCGGGTACTGGTCGATGATGCGGTCGACCGCGCCGGCGGCGGTCGCCGTGTGCAGGGTGCCGAACACGAGGTGGCCGGTGGCCGCCATCTCGATCGCGCTGCGCATGGTCTCGAGATCGCGCATCTCGCCCACGAGCAGCACGTCCGGATCCTCGCGCAGCGCCGCGCGCAGGGCGCGGCGGAACGACAGCGCGTGCCGGCCCACCTCGCGCTGGTGCACGAGACAGCCCTGGCTGGGGTGCACGAACTCGATCGGATCCTCGATCGTGATGATGTGCTGCGAGCGGGTGCGGTTGATCCGGTCGATCATCGCCGCGAGGGTGGTGCTCTTGCCTGCGCCGGTGGGCCCGGTCACCACCACGAGCCCCTTGGAGAGCCGGCACAGCTCGTCCACCACCGGCGGCAGGCCGAGCTCCTCGCAGCGCGGCACCCGCGCCGGCACGAGGCGGAAGGCGGCCGAGGTGCCGAGCCGGTCGTGGAACACGTTGACGCGGAACCGGCCCACGCCGTCGAGTTCGTACGCGAAGTCGGTGTCGAGCTTCTCCTCGAGTTCGGTGCGGTTGCGCGGCGGCAGGATCGCGCGCAGCCAGTTCGCGATCTGCTCCTCGCGCAGCTCGGGGTGCTTGTCGTGGCGCACCACGCGGCCGTGCAGCCGCAACAGCGGCTGCAGCCCGGGGCTGAGGTGCAGATCGGACGCGCCCACCCGCGCCATGAGCTGCAGCAGTTCGTCGAGACCCGCCATCACGCGCTCTCCGCCCCGGCCGCCAGCTCGATCTGCTCGATCGCGTGGAACGGCACGTAGTGCAGCGCGCCGCCGCCGGTGCGCACCGCGAGGCCGGTGATCCGGTCCGGGCCGCCGCCGTCCTGCCCGTCGACGCGCACGATCTGCCCGCACAGCGACCGGCCGCTGCGCAGGGCGAGCCGATGGGCGGCGGGCGACTCGATCAGCGCCGCGAGCCCGAAGCGCTGCAGCCCCGAGCTCTCGAGCGCCCAGCGCACCGCCTCGGCGTACTGTTCGGTGGTCGCGCGCAGCCGCGACGACAGCAGCCGTGCGTAGCCCATGAGGATCTTCGAGCCGATCGCGGGCTTGTGCGCCACCAGTTCGCGCAGCAGATCGGCCCCGATCCACAGCAGCCGCACCGTGCCGCGCGCGACGGCACTCGCCGAGCGCGGCGCCCCCTCGAGCACCCCCATCTCGCCGAACACCTCGCCGGGCCCGAGCACCGCGATCGTGCGTTCGTGCTCGGGCTCGAGCTCCTTGAGCAGCGCCACCTCGCCCTCGAGCACGATGAACAGCGCGTCGGCCTCGTCGCCCTCGGCCACGATGCACGCCTCGTCGTCGTAGCTCGCCACCTTGAGCAGCGGCACGAGCGCCTCGAACTCCTCGTCGCCGAGTTCGCCGAACAGCGGGCTGGCGCGCAGCAGCGCGATCTTGTCCATCGCTCGTTCGCTCCGGGGGGCTGGCGGGCTCGGACGCGATCTTAGGGAGCGCGTTCGCGTGGTGTCAAACCGGGGCGCGTGCGGCGGGCGCGTCCGCAGCCATAATGGCGCCATGCACGGATCTCTCCGGTGGCGGCTCGCGCTCGCGATCGGTCTCCCGGCGGCACTGCTCGCGGGGCTGCTCGTCTACGTGGTGCTGCTCTCGGACCGCATCGCGCAGGCGGCCGAGCGCATCGCGCGCGACGACGAGGCGGCCGCGCTCGCGTTGCAGCTCGGCGCCGCGGTGCGCGACCAGTACAGCCACGTGGCGCACGTGCTGCTCTTGCCGCGCGACGTCGAGGCCGAGCACGTGGCGCACTTCGAGCACGCCGCCGCGCGTCTCGAGCGCACCCGCA
>RFJN01000515.1 GCA_003694875.1 Planctomycetota bacterium
GACGGGGGAGCGGGGTCGTGCACGGTTCGAACCCTCCGGGCGGGAGGCCGGTGGGGCGTGGCTCGCCCCGATGCAGCGCGCCGCTGCAGCGCGCAGGGCTGCAGCGGCGCGCGGTGCGTCGTCGGTGCGCCGGGACGCGGTCAGATCGAGGACTTGAGACCCTTGCCGGGCTTGAAGCCGACGGTCTTCGACGCCTTGATGCGGATCTTCTCGCCGGTCTGCGGGTTGCGGCCGGTGCGCGCCTTGCGCTTGCGGACCTCGAAGGTGCCGAAGCCCACGATCTGCACCTTGCCTTCCTTCTTGAGGCCCTTGGTGATCGCGGCGAGCACCGCGTTGACCGCGCGTTCGGCGGCCGCCTTGCTCTCGAACTCCTTGGCGATCTGCTCGACGAGTTCCGTCTTGTTCATGCGCTCTCTCCCCTCTCGACCCGGCGCCCGCGCGTCGACCGGAGGCGCGCCCCTCGCGCCTCGCCGCGGCCGTCGCCGTGCGGCCGGAACGTGCGGTATCGTGCGACCGCGCCGGAATGCTGTCAAGGGCACGTCCGGCGCGGTCGGCCCCGCGGTGGCGTCGATGGGGGCTCCGGTGTATCTGAAAGGAGGGGGAAGCCGAGGCCGGGGAGGGGCCGTTCGATGCGCGCCGACCGACGTTCGAGACGCGTCTTCTGCCCCCGGTGCGAGACCGCGCACGAGCGCTGCCACCACGCCGCAACCGAGGTTATCGTCTGCGATTGCGGCCACCGCTTCCGCCTGCGTCCGTCGCGGCGGGCCCGTCGGCTCGCGCGCACCGATCGCGCGCGCGCGGCGCTGCGCCAGCTCGGCCGGCGCGCCGATCGGCTGTGCCGGCTGATCCTCGACTCGCGCGCGAGCGAGATCGAGATCGCCATGGAACGCCACCGTCTTCGTGCGTTCGCGCAGCGCTTGTTCCCCGAGCGCATGGAACTCTACGATATGGTCTTCGAAAGCCGCTTCGAGCGACTGTACGAACAGTTCCGGCGCTTCGAGGACCCCTGTGACTGATCGACGAGCGCCACGCACGGCGACGCTTCGCGCACTCGCGCTCGCGAGCGTGCTGCTCGCGTGCGGCTGTGCCTCGCACCCGCCCGAGCCGATCGAGTCGCTGCCCGCGATCGCCGCGCGGGTGCGCAGCGCGCCCGCTGCCCTGCCGCTCACGGTGGCGGTGGCGCCGGTGCAGCGCGGTGCGACGCCGACGGGGGATCCGAGCCGCGAGGGCGAGGCGGCCGCCTACGTCGACGTCGACGCCGCAGCGCTCACCGGCCAGCTCGTCGCGGTGCTGCGCAAGCTGCACGTCTTCGAGAAGGTCGTCACGGTGCCGGCCGATCGCGCGCTCGATCGCGCCTTCGCGCAGCACGCCGACCTGCTGCTCACGCTGCGGATCGATCGCGCGGTCGCACGGTTCGCCGGGCTCAACGGCGGGCTGTACGCGATCAACTGGCTCAACTGGTTCATGTTCTGGTTCCCGAGCTGGTGGGTCGCCGACGAGCGCTACGCGCTCGAACTCGAGGCCACCCTCGAGGTGGTGGGGGTGCGCAGCGAGCAGGCGCTGCTGACGCGTACGGTGCGCGCCGAGGTCGAGCGCAGCCTTGACGATCTCGACCGCGGGCTCACCTTTCTCGGGCTGCCGTACGTGCCGGGGGCGCTCGACGACAAGAACCTGCAGGAGGCCGCGAGCGTGCTCGCGCCGTACGTGCGCAACCGCGTGGTGGCGGGCGTCGTCGAGCGGATCGATCGCGACCTGCGGCCGCTCGTCGCCAGCGGGGAGGCGGCGCGACGGGACGCGACCGAGTTCGCGCTGCTTGTCGGCGTCTCTCGCTATCGCCACTACGCGCTGCACAACGTGCGCTTCGCGGCCGCCGACGCGCAGCTTCTGCGCATGGCGCTGCTCGACGCGCGCCGCAGCCCGCGCGTGCCGCCGCGCAACGTCGCGCTGCGGATCGACGAGCGCGCGACGGCCGCCTCGATCGAGGCGGCGCTGCAGGACTGGATCGAGCGCGCGCGTCCGGTCGACTGCCTCGTGGTGTACTTCGCCGGCTACGCCGCGCCCGGCCCCGACGGCGACGTGTGGCTGCTGCCGTACGACCACGATCCCGAGACCGGGGCGCCGGTGCTCTCGGTGCGCGAACTCTCGCGCCGGCTGGCGAAGGCGCGGGCGGGCGAGGTGGTGGTGCTCGTCGACGCGGGGCTCGGTGGGGGCGCGGCCGGACGCAGCTTCGGGGTGCGCGATGGCGCGGCAGGCGCCGACTGGGAGAGCGCGTGGACGGAGGCGCAGGGGCGGCGCCGCGTGCTCGCGGCCGCCTGCGGGCCCGGCGAGGGCGCGTACGAGGTCGAGGACGCCGGCCACGGCCTGTTCACCTTCCACCTGGTGCAGGCGCTGCGCGAGGACGCGAAGGCGGGCTGGGCCGCGGTGCTGCGGGCGGCGGGCGAGGCGGTGCGACGGCACGCCGCACTCGAGGGAGTCGAGCAGGGACCGCGCCGCTACGGCCGGCTCGTGCCCGAGGCGGCAGACGGCGGGGAGGACGAGCCGCGGTGAAGGGGCGGGCTGCGGGAACGGGGCGGTGCGATCGTGTGGTGCGGCGGTGGCCGCCGCTCGTGGCCGCGTTTCTCGCCGCCACGCTGTCGGGCTGCGGCACGACGCTGATCGGAGCGCTCGGCGCCCTCGGGGCGAGCGGTTCGGGGGGAGGGGGCGGCGGCAGCGCGCCGCCTCCGGCCAACCAGCCGCCGGTGGCGGTGATCGCGACGGCGCCGGAGGGGGTGGTCAACGACCGGGTCACCGTCACCTACCGCCTGATCGATCCCGAGGGCGATCCGGCCGACGTGAGCGTCGAGGTATCGCTCGACGGCGCGCCGTTCGTGCAAGCGGTCGAGGCGCAGCAGGCCGGCAGCAGCGGCACGACGGGACTCGCCACCTCGAGCACGGGGGAACTGCACACCTTCGTGTGGAACTCGTTCGTGCAGACGGGGGTGGAGAACCACGAGGTGGTGCTGCGGATCACGCCGCGCGACAGCGCGGTGAGCGATCGCGTGGGCGAGGCGGTCGAGACCGAGCCGTTCTCGCTGCGCAATGCCTACATCGCGAGTGTGGTCTCGGGCGTGGACGCGGTCGCGAGCGAGGACCTCGGCGTGCCCGACACCGTGCTCGTGCTGACCGACGCCTCGGGGGCCGCGACCGGGTTCCTGGTCTCGGATCTGTTCGGCAACCGGGTGCTGCACGTCGACGCCGCGACGGGGGAGCGCACCACGTTCGCCGGCACCGGCGATCCGGGCTACAACGGCGACAACATCCCCGCCAACGAGGCGCAGCTCTCCACCCCCATGGGGCTTGCCATGGGACCCGACGGGGCGGTCTACATCGCGGACGCCGGCAACCGGCGCATCCGGCGTGTCGATCCCGATACCGGCTTCATCACGACCGTGGCCGGCGGAGGAAGCGGCGGCGGGCGGAGCAACGGCGACGGCGGCCTCGCCACCGAGGCGCGGCTGCCGCAGCCGGTCGACGTCGCGGTCGACGAGGCGGGCAACCTCTACATCGCGGACGGCGAGCTGCAGACGGTGCGGGTGGTCAACCGCAGCGCGCAGGTGATCGAACTCGGAACGGATCGCAACCGGAGGTTCGTGTGCGTGCAACCCGCCACGATCGAGACGCTGCTCGATGTCGCGACCGAGCGTAGACGGCTCGGGGTGAGCGGACCCCTCGTCGGCGGGCAGGTGGTGGCGGCGGGCGACAGCGTACTGTCCGACGTCTGGGTGGACGGCAAGCCGGGGCTGGTGCCGGACGGGGATTGCAATGCGCTGCGCAGCAGCACCTCGACCTTGCGTGTACTGGTCGCCGACGCGGGGGCGGGCACGGTCTACGAACGAGCCTCGGACGGAACGTTCTCCGCCGTCGCCGGCATCGAGGCCGGCGACGCGTTCGTGGCCGCGCCCGACGGGCTCGAACTCAGCCCGCCGGATCTGCTGATGTTCGCCGACCGGAAGGCGAACGTGGTGTGGACGAAGACGCTCGGAACCACCGATCCGGCGAGCGCGATCATCGGGACCCCGCCGCCGGTCAACGGCCAGTTGCCGCCGCCCTCGAGCAGCCCCTTCACCGACGTGCGGCTGCAGGCGCCCCGCTGCGCCCGTTTCTGGGTCCCGTCCGGCGGCAGCCGGGGGGTGGTCGTGCTCGTCGCCGACGCCTTCGCCCGCCGGGTGCTCGGGGCCAACTTCGGGGTGGGCAGCGTCGTGGTGGGGGGCGTGCAGATCCCGCCGTCCGAGACGCGGGAGGTGCTCGTGGGCGGTCAGGCGGACGACGCCCTGCAGGTACCCGCCTCGTGCGCGATCGCGCCCGACGGTTCGCTCTACTATGCCGACGTGCAGGGACGTCGCGTCCTGCGACTCGATCTCGCGAGCACCGCCGTGGCGGAGGTCGTCACCATGACCGGGCTGCCGGTCGGGATGGCGATCTCGCCCGACGGCACCACCCTGGCCGTCGCGGACGCCGAGGCGCACCGGGTCTACGGGATCGATCTCGCGCAGCCCTCGCTCGCGGTGATCGCCGGCACCGGCACACCCACCGACAAGGCGAGCGATCTCGGAGACGGAGGACCCGCCACGCAGGCGACGCTGCGCAGCCCCACCGACGTCGCCTACGAGGGGCAGCACCTCTACATCGCGGACGCCGGCAACGGTCGCATACGCCGTGTCGATCTCGTGAGCGGGCTGATCGAGACGTTCGTCAACGCGCGCGTGGCGGGCGACGGCAAGCCCGAGCAGGGCTTCGACGCGAACGATCGCACGCTGCTCGACGGTCCGCTCGGGATCGGTGTGGACGCCGCGGCGGGGCGGCTGCTCGTGTGCGACAGCGGCAACGAGCGGGTGCTCGCGGTCGACCTCGCCGCCGCCGCACCGGTGCAGTCCACGGACGTCGTGATCATCGCCGGCTCCGCCGCCGACCCGGTCACCGGCTACAACGGCGACCACCGACCGGCGGTGGGGGCGTGGCTCGACACGCCGCTCGACGTGACGGCGACCGCGAGCGGAACGATCGTGTTCACCGACCGCGACAACCACCGGCTGCGCTCGATCACGGGCGACATCTACCGCGGCGCGGGCGTGATCGAGTCGGTGGCGGGCATCGGGATCGCAACCTACAACGGCGACGCGATCCCCGCGGTCAACGCCGCGCTCAACGAGCCGAGCGGGCTCGCGTTCGACGCCGCGACCGGCGCGATCTACGTGGCCGATCTCGCCAACCTGCGCGTGCGCCGGCTCGCCGGTCCCTGACCCGGCCGCCCGGCGGGGCGGTGTGCGCGTGGCTCCGGCCGGCACGGATCGCGAGGCCGGCCGTGGCAGGGCGGGCCGCGCGCGGTCTCAGCTCCACACGCCGAGCCGGCGCATCTCGCGCTCCACCCAGTGGACGCCGGTGTGCAGCGCGCCGCCGCACGCCGCGCGCAGCCGGCTCGCCCGCCCGGCGCTGTCCGCGCGAAGGCGGGTGAGCAGCACCCGGTCGCGGCAGGCGCGCCGCAGCCACGGCACGTAGGCGAGCCGCTCGATCGCACGCCCGTGCGGGTTCTCGCCGAGTGGCAGATCGGCCGGCGGCTCGATCACCTCGTCGATCGTGAGCTTGCCCGCATAGAGCTTGCGCAGCGCGCCGGCCTCGGCGAGCGCGCGGTACAGCCCGAGTCCGCCCGGTGGGGGCGGCTCGCCCTCGAGCAACGTGGCCGCGAGCGCGAGCTGGAACAGCGTGAAGCCCCAGGCCTGCTCGGCGCGCTCGATCCCGAGGTCGTGGGCGGTGAGCGCACGCCGGCCCGGCGCGCTCTCCCACAGGGCGGCAAGGATCTCCGCACGCGCGGCCGCCACCGGAAGCGATCCCTCGGCGGGCAGGGGGCTCGCCCCGGCAGGCGTGGTCGGTGCCGGGCTGGCCTCGGGTGGCGCCGCAGCGGGCGGCGCTGGGCTCGGGGCGGGGGCCTCGGGCGCTGCGGACCGAGGGGGCGCCTCGCGTTCGGCCGCGGCCGGGCTCGCGTCGGGCTCGGGCGCGGTCGTGGGC
>RFJN01000516.1 GCA_003694875.1 Planctomycetota bacterium
CGCTTCCCTTCGAACCGTCGCTGCTCGCGGCCCTGCGGCCGGTGTTCTCTCCCGCCCAGCAACACCGCTTCGAACGTGATCTGATGGCGTGGCTGCAGCGGCGGCTCGAGGCCATCGCGATCCGTCGGATGGGCCCACCCGCGCCGGCTCCCTGAGTCTGCTTCCCGGCGTTGAAGTTCGGTCGGCTGTAGTGCACCGTGCATGGCGAAGAAGCCCGGCACGCCGCCCGTCCGATCCGTGCGGTGCCACAGCGTGTGGCCCGGTCTCCCGACCCTGCGGTACGCGAGGCGGCCGGTCGGACAGCGCTGCGCGGTGCCGTTGCCCCCTCGTTTCTCCCGACCGAGCTTCCATCGACAGCGTGCCGGGATTCCCGGGTTCCTCATGATCCTGCCCCCCCCGCGATCTGTGCGCCCGGCGTCCGGATCGAAACAACAATCAGGAGCCGAGAAACGCCGGGTCGGTCACCACCTCGAGACGCGCATGCGTGTCGACGAGACGGGCGATGGCGGCTTCGAAACGGCTGGACGGGCCTGGCCTTCTCCCTGCAACGCCGGGCGGCGGTGAGGCGCAACGGATTCTCGGGACAGGAGCAGCGTTCGACGGTGCAATGCCATACCCGATCCGGGTTGGTGCGGGCGCCGATAATGCCCCCCCTGAGCGAGCGGACTTCGAAATCGCAACATGCTGATCGCAAGGCCGTTGCATCGATTCGGTCCCCGGTGCTGCTGTCTTCCCAAGGAGGCCATATTCGGCGGGCGGATTACGAACGCGCGAGACGCAACCCAGTCGTCGGAGCGACGGCGTCTCGCCGTCGCCGCGGCGCCTGCGGGTTTGCCATTGCACCCTCGGCCGCAGCGTTGCGGTGCAAGGAACAGCCGCTGACGTTGTTGGTGCGACGGCGAGACGCCGTCGCTCCGACGGTAGCGGTTCGTGCAAGCTGTCAACGCAGGTGAGCTCGTCGCGCACGAGGTTGCCGTGAACGTCACCCTTGGCGACCAAGCGACAAGCAGCCTGTGCGCAGGGCGCGACACGACAACGCCCGTCGGCTCGACGCGTCGCTGTCGCGAATCGACGGTGGGGGCGGCGGATCCGGTCGCTGGTTGCTCCGAAACCGCGGGAGACGCGCCGGAGCGTGGCGCGCCCTTCTCGGTTTTGCCGCGGGAACGAAAAAGAACGCGACGCCGCCCGGAGGCGGCGTCGCGCGGTGGTGCATCGGCGTGTCGGGCGTCAGTCGATCTTGCGGACGTTCGCCGCGGCGGGGCCCTTCTTGCCCTCGGTCACGTCGAACTCGACCTTGTCGCCTTCGGACAGCGTCCGGAAGCCTTCGGCGATGATCGCCGTGTGATGGACGAAGACGTCACCGCCGCCGTTCTGGGTGATGAACCCGTAGCCCTTCTCGTCGTTGAACCACTTGACCGTTCCGGTCGCTGCCATGTGCTGCTCCTTGCGTTCGCAGGGCGATAGGAAGACGACGCCGCCGGGCGACCGCTCCGCCCGCACGTACGCGGGGGTCGCCCTGCCGTGCTCCCCCGCGTGTCCACCACGGTGGTGGACCGTGGCGCCATGCTATACGAGCCGCGCCGGGCCATCAAGCGACTCGCCGTGCCGACGGGGCGGCTCACTCTCCGCCGTTTCCGGTCGGCGAGGTCGGTTCCGCTCTCTTCGGGGGGACGTCGGGCTCCGAGGCCGCGGCGGCCGGCGCGGGCTGTGGTGCGACCGTCTTCCTCCCGCCCCGCCGACGCCGCTCGCGCCGCTTTCCGCCGCGCTGCCCGGCGCCCGCCTCCCGCTCGGCCGGGGGGGCGACCACGTAGCGTGCGTCCTGGTAGCCAAGCGTGCGCTCGCCCGAGAGCGTGATCGGGGCGCCGAGCGATGCCTCGAGCTGCTCGATCACCCCTCGCTTGCGCTCCTCGAGGTAGGCCGCGACCTCCGGGTGGACCGACACCTCGATCGCCCGACCGGTGTAGCGCGCGACGTAGCCGCGCAGCTGCCGCACCACGTGCAGCCCCATGCTTTCGGCGGTCTTGACCGAGCCGGTCCCGCCGCAGGTTGGGCACGGCCGGTAGTGGGTGCGGCGGATGGACATGCGCACCCGCTGGCGGGTGAGTTCGAGGATGCAGAACCGCGACATGCGCGCGAGGCGGGTGCGGGCGCGGTCACTGCGCAGCGCCTCGCGCAGCGTGCGCTCGACGTGGGCACGGTGTCGCTCGCTGCGCATGTCGATGAAGTCGACGCAGATCACCCCGCCCATGTCCCGGAGCTTGAGCTGGCGCGCCACCTCGCGGGCCGCCTCGAGGTTGGTGCGGTAGGCGGTTTCCTCGAGGTTGTCGTTGTCCTTGCTGCGCCCCGAGTTCACATCGATCGCGACGAGCGCCTCGGTCTGGTCGATCACGATCGAGCCCCCCGAGGGCAGCTTGACCTCGCGATCGTACAGACGCTCGACCTGGGGTTCGATGCGGTGGCGCTCGAACAGCGGAATCGGGTGGTCGTACAGCCGCACCCGGTCGGCGAACTCCGGCATCACCTCGCGGAAGAAGTCGCGCGCACGCTGTGCGGCCTCCGCCTCGTCGAACACGATCTCCTCGATCTCGTCGCTCACGAGATCGCGCATGGCGCGCAGCACGAGATCGGTCTCCTGGTAGATCAGCGCGGGGGAGC
>RFJN01000103.1 GCA_003694875.1 Planctomycetota bacterium
CGACTGGATCACCGCCTTCGAGCCGCAGGTCAAGCGCACCCACATCGCGCGCTTCCTGCGGGCGTACCTCGCGGTGCAGCCGTGGCTCGAGCCCGAGCGGCGCACGCTCGTGCAGGCGGTGCAGCGCGAGGTCGAGCGCAAGCGCCGGCGGCGCGCGGGCCAGGAGGGGCGCTCATGAACACGGTGGGGCCGGCGGTGCTGCACCTCGACACGGGCCGATCCTGGCGGGGGGGACAGGCGCAGACGCTGGCGCTCGTGTCCGGAATGCTCGCGCGGGGGCTGCGGTGTGCGCTCGTCGGCGCGGCCGGCGGTGCGCTGGCGCAGCGTGCGCGGGAGGAAGGCATCGAGGTGGTGCCCATGCGATTGCGTGGCGAGTTCGACCTGTGGGCGGCCTGGCGTATCGCGAGGGGGGTACGTCACGGCGGGTTCTCGGTCGTGCATGCCCACAGCGCGCATGCCCTCTCGATCGGGCTGCTTGCGCGTTTGCTGCTCCGGCGCTCGCCGCCGCGGGTGGTGGGGGCGCGTCGGGTCGACTACTCGATCTACCGCCACAGCTTCCTTGGGCTCAATCGGGTGAAGTACCGCGGCGCCGACGCCCTCGTCGCCGTTTCGCAGCGGGTGCGCGAGGTACTGATTGCCGACGGGATCGAGGCCTCGCGCGTGCATGTGGTGCACGACGGGATCGACACCGAGGCGTTTGCCGCGCCGGGTCTGCAGGACGCTGCACGCCGCCTGCGACGGCAGTGGGGACTGGAGCCCGGGCACCGCGTGGTGGGCAACGTCGCCGCGCTCGTGGGGCACAAGGGCCAGCGACACCTGTTGAACGGCTTCGCGCGCCTGCTGCGGCAGCTTCCCGAGGCACGTCTCGTGGTACTCGGAGAGGGGCCGCTCGAACCGGTGTTGCGCGCGCAGGCGGAGCAACTCGGGCTGACGCATGCCGTGCGGTGGGCGGGCAGGATCCCGCCGGAGACGGTGCCCGCAGCGCTGTGGAGCTTCGACGTCGTGGCGCATTCGAGCACGGAAGAGGGACTGGGGTCGGCGGTGCTCGAGGCCATGGCGGCAGCCCGTCCCGTGGTCGCGAGTGCGGCCGGCGGTCTACCGGAGGTGATCGTTCCGGGGGAAACCGGGCTGCTCGTGCCTCCTGGCGATCCGGAGGCGTTGGCCGTTGCGCTGCAGCGTTTGCTGCGACGGACCGAGGAGGCGCGTCGGCTCGGAGCGCGTGCGCAGCGGTGGGTGCGGGTGCACGGTTCGCGAGACGCCATGGTCGAGGCGACCCTTGCGGTCTATCGCCGGCTGGAGGCAGGGGGAGAGCCTGTTGTACGGCCGGGATGATGACGCGCTGCATAATTTTTCTTATTCGTTGTGGTGTTGCCGGTTACGTACATCTGCGGGTTGCGGGCCGCGGGGAGGGGTGCTATCATCGCGGCCTTGGGGCGGCGCAACGGCTTGTGCGCGGCCCCGTACGGGAGAGCGCTTCCCATGGCGGTGTGCTCGTACTACTGCGCCTCGTGCGGTGTGAAGCTGCGGTTCGAGGAAGCGCGACACGGACGCACCGATCTGCGAGCCAACGCCTTCTATTGCCCGAGCTGCGTGGTGGACCACGAGATCCCGGTGCTGGAGCCGCCGCCGTCGGGCGAGGACCCGCTGGTGCTGCGGCGGCTGCGCGGCAGCCGCGTGGGACCGATCGATCTGGGCTCGGGGGAACGCGACCGCGTCTCGCAGCGGATTGCGCCGGCTCGGGGTGCGCGTTCGCGGCGCAGCGCGCGGCTGCGGCCGTCTCGGGAGGCGCAGACGCGCCCGGGGCGTCGCGCGTGGCTCGGCGGGGTGCTCGTGGGCTTTGCGCTCGCGGGTGTGGTGGCCTTCGGCCTGATCGAGTATTCGCGCCGGGTGGGTGCGACGGTGCGCGGAGAGGCGGCGGTGGCGCAGCCGGCCACCGAACGCGAGGTGCCCGCGGCCGGACACGGCGCGCCGCTGCTGTCGCAGCCGCCCGCGGAAGCGGGTCCCGCGCACGTGCTGCCGGCGCCGGCGGCGTTCGTCGCCTCGCGCCGCAGCGGCAAGGTGCACCGCAGCGACTGCCGCTATGCGAAGAAGATCGCGTCCGACAACCGCATTCCCGTACGGTCGCTCGAGCAGGCGCGTGCGCGCGGCTTCGAGCCGTGTCGCGTGTGCCTCGGTGCCGAGGCGCACGAGCGGGATCGCTGACCGCACACCGTTGCATTGCGCGTCCGGGCGCGCCACCATGGCGTTCGATGGCAGGTGAGGCGAGGAGGAGCACGGTGCAGCGGGGACGAGCAGCGCGAGGGGCGGCCGGACCGCAGGCGGACGAGGAGGCGGTCCGCTCGCATCTCGAGCGGGGCCGGGCGCTGGTGCGGCAGGGGCAGTGGCACGAGGCGCAGATCGCGTTCGAGCTGGCGTTGCGCTTCGACGGCGGCTGCGTCGAGGCGCTGTGCGCGCTGGGACACGTGCTGCTGCGGCGCGAGGCGATCGACGAGGCGCGACGGGTGATCGCGCGCGCGCTCGCGATCGACGAGGCCTGTCCCGCGGCGCACAAGCTGCTCGCCGAGCTGCACCTCAAGCGCGGGCAGTTCGACCTTGCGGCGCGCCACTTCCAGCTCGCGAGCGAGCACGATGCCGACCGGCGGCGCTACGGCGGCGGGCGGTAGGGGGCGGGGAAGGTGCGGCTGCCGCACCGTCTGACGCGCTACCACTGGCGTCTGCTCGCCTGGCACAGCCGCCGCTTCCACCCCTTCCTGCGGCTGCTCTCGCCGGAGGAGAAGGCGTATGTGCGGCGCTGTTTCGCGCTCGCGACGGGCTTCGTCGAGGAGACCGAACACGGCGCGCGCCACTTCAGCTACTACACCTACAGCCACCGGGTGCGCGGCGACCGGGTGAACTCGTCGCGGATCGCGTTCGGCTCGATCAGCGCGCCGCAGGCGGCGTGGGAGCTGGCGCGGCCGGTGCTCGCGGCGCGCGGGATCGATCTCGACCGGACGCTGCCGGAGTGGCCGCGGCTGACGTTCTACGGGCTCGGCTGGGACTTCGAGGCGGGCGACTTCAAGGTCTACTTCCGCACGGCGGATCTCGGCCCGTTGCGCGAGCGGCTCGCGCCGCTCGTGGCATTGCGGCGTGACGGCTCGCTGCCCGAGGCGCTCGTGTCGGTGACCTACCGGCACGGCGAGCACCACGAGGACAAGCTCTACTTCTACGAGACGTTCGACCTGCCGCCCGGGGTGCGCATGCGCGCGCGCATGGCGAGCAGTCGCCGCGGGCTCGTCGAGCAGTACGACCTGCAGGACGTGAAGCTGTGGGCCGAGCGGCTCAACGATGCGGGTCGTCGGATCCTGCGGCGCTATCGCGAGGTCGGCGAGCGGCTCGACACGATCGCGTGGCAGGGTCCGGACGCGTTCACGCTCTACTTCCCGTGAGCCTCCCGACGGCTGGGGGGGAGGAGGGGAGGAACCATGAAAAGGTATTTCCTGAACAGATAGTCAAGTTGCCCGAGAAGGAGAAAGTAGCGCCAGAACGTCGTTGCAGTCCTTCTTGATCTTTTGCTGTGACACGCTACACTTGTCGTGATCGAACGATCGATCAGCTCGACGTTGGTTCGGCCATGACGAGGAGGTACGTGCAGATGCGCAGGACAGCAGGGTGGTTGGCGGCGGGGCTGCTCTCGGCGGCGGTGGTGGGCAGCTCGGCCCAGGCGCTCACGATCTACGAGAACGAGGTCTACGCCACCAACAACGGAAACAACACCTACGGCTTCAAGAACATCGGGCCCAACCCGGAACTGGTTACCGGCGACACGACCCTGCACGCGCAGCTGTTCGGCACTGCGGGGTTCGACACGATCAACACGTTCTCGGTCGATCTCAAACCCTACGATTCGGTGGGCGGACCCGGCCCCGGTCCGGTGAAGTGGGCGGTCTACGATGTCACGGCTCTGCCGGGCGGCGGCGCAGGCGCCGCGCTCGGCACGGCCTGGGCCAGCGGCACGTTTGCGCCCTCGGCTCTCAACACCGTGAGCGTCTACACCGCGAACTCGCTCAATCTTGCGACTTCGCTCTCGTCCACCGGCGCCTTCGCGGTCGTGCTCACGCTGCCCGACCAGGGCGTCGCGGGCGAGGTCGGCTGGTCGTGGGAAGGCACCGTCGGTGAATCGGATGTGACGGGACTCGGCGCGCACTACCTGCTCAGCGGCACCGGCGGCGTCTTCAGCCCGACGGGCTGGAAGCTCGCCAACACCGACCCCGCTCTGCGCGACCTTGCGCTCTACGTGGACGGGGTTCCGTCGAGCGCCGGACCGCCGCCGGCCGGCGGCGCGGTGCCCGAGCCCGCGACGCTTGCGCTCTTCGCCCTCGGGGCGGCGGCCGCCGGCATCCGCCGCTGGCGCACCGCGCGCTGAGCGCACCGGCCACACCGAACCATTCCCCCCCCGCGAGGCGGGTGCGGCCGGGCGGCCGCGTCCGCCTCGCTCCATCGTGGCAGGTGCCGCTGGACACCGGCCGCGCGGTGGCGTAGGGCAGGGGCAGAGGCCGTGAGAGAGAGAGGGCCCCGCCCATGCACGCGAACCCGCTTCCATCCCCCGCGCCGGCGCCCTGGGGCGCGCCGCGCGAGGCGTTGCGCGAGGCGCGCACGGTCGTGGACCTCGGGGCGCAACCGGCTCCTGCCGTCCGCGTCCGGGTGCCGTCGCCGGCCGCCGTGCTGATGCCCGAGCCGACCGCCGCACCGGAGCCCGGGGCGCGCAGCTGGAGCGGGGCGATCAGCGGCGCGCTCAGCCGCCTTCTCGGACGCCCCGTGCAGCTCGTGATCCACTGCGCCAACGCCGACGAGGCGGCTGCCCTGCACGCCAACTTCGAGGTGGTGCGCCGCTGGCTCGCATCCGGCGGCGCGCCCGCCAACGCGGCCGTGCGGCTGATCCTGCAGCGGGTGGGGATCACGAGCGGCTCGGCGCTCGAACTCGGCGGCTGTCCGCAGCCGGGCGAGATCGTGCGCGAGGGCAGCCGGATCGTGTTGCCCGCCATGCCGCGGCGCGATCGCGCCTTCTGGAAGACGATCGCGCTCGCCTGCGGCGAGGCGACGGTGTTCGAGCGCGGTGCGGAAGCCGTCGCGAGACGACCGGTCACCACCGGCGGCGACGCCCCCGCCCGCACTGGCGGCCGGGCGTGGCTGCTCGTTCTGTTCGGGGCGCTGCTCGGCGCGGGCGCGCTCGCCGCCGCGCTGTCGTGGCTTCGGTGAGACGGCGATCTGCGGCCCGGCGCGACGCGCGGACGCTCGATTGACGTGCGCCCCGGCGAGCGCTAGCCTCGGCGCGAGCCGTCCGATCCCCCGAGGTGCGCCGTGCCCGCCCCCATGCCCACGTTGCATGCGCTGCTGATCTGCGACATGGTGATCCGCGAGGCGGGCACCAACAAGCACAGCGCGATCGGGATCTTCACCGACGTGCACGCCACCCACTTCCCCATGGTGCTCAACCCGCTCGCGGTCTACGCCAGCCTCGGCGACGCGCTCGGGGTCTACGACCTGTCGCTCGAGATCCACAACCTCGAGACCGGCGAGACGGTGGGACGCGTGAGCGGGCTGAAGCTCGAGTCGAGCGACAAGCTCGCGCACCACGACTTCGGCGTGCGGATGGTCAACACCGTCTTTCCCGCGCCGGCGAAGTACGAGTTCCTCTTGCTCGCGGACGGGCGCCGGCTCGGCGGCAAGACGCTGCGCATCCACCGCCGCCCCATGCCAAGCGTGCCGCCGCCCTGGGAGGCGAGGGACCGCGAGTAGGTGCGGGTCAGTCGGCCCGGGGCGCCGGGGTCGGCGAGGGCGCGGGCTGCCGGCGTTCGGCAACCAGTGCCGTGCGCACCCGCAGCCGCACCGGCGCCCCGAGCTCGACCGCGAGCCGTCTCGCGAGCGCGTCGAAGGCCGGCTCCGGAAGGGGAGCCGGAGCCTCGAGCCGTAGCGTGACATGCGCGCCGTCTCGCTTGCGCGACCGCTCGAGCGCCTCGAGGTGCGCTCCCGGTGCG
>RFJN01000104.1 GCA_003694875.1 Planctomycetota bacterium
GCCTCGGCGGCGGCGAGCCGCTGCTCGAGCTGGGCGATCTCTTCGGCCTGGGTGCGGGCGAGTTCAGCGGCGAGCTGCTTCTGGCGCTCGAGCTCCTGTTCGAGCTGCTGCGCACGGGCCTGGGCCTCGGCGAGTACCTCGGCGCCGGCACTCTGCCCGGCGGCCTCGGCGGCGGCGAGCCGCTGCTCGAGCTGGGCGATCTCTTCGGCCTGGGTGCGGGCGAGTTCAGCGGCGAGCTGCTTCTGGCGCTCGAGTTCCTGTTCGAGCTCGGCGTTGCGCTGCCGCAGCGCCTCGAGCTGTTCGCTCGTGGCGGCGTCGCGGCCCGCTGCGGCGCGGCTCTGCTCGAGCTCGACCTTGAGGCGCGCGATCTCGGTCTGCGCCTCGAGAAGCTGCTGGTTGAGGGGGGCGGTGGCGGCGGCGACCGCCTGCGCGATCGCCTCGGCGCTCGGCGCCGCGGCGGCCGCGGGCGCGCCGGCGCGGGCGGTGGCCGCCGGTGCGGCCGCATCGTTGGCGTAGAAGCGCACCTTGGTCTTGCCGAACCAGATCGTGTCGCCGTCGTTGAGCGCGATCTTCTGGATCCGCTGCTTGTTGACGTAGGTGCCGTTGGAGGAGCCGAGGTCCTCGAGCCAGAACTGCTTGCCGTCGAAGTGCAGCGCCGCGTGATCCCAGCTCACCCAGGGGTCGCGGATCGAGATCTCGGCGCTCTTGCGCGATCCGATCACGAACGGTTCGGGCCCGGGCTGGATGTCGATCACCTCTCCCTTGCGCTTGCCGTACAGGATATGCAGCTTGGCCATGGTTTCCTCGCGCACGCGGTCTGCAGGGCGGGATCCGGGTCCCCGGGCGCAGCGGCGCGCCGATCCCGCGGGTTCAGCTCTCGAATCGCGGTAGGAGAACCGATCGGTACGCAGACTGTCAAGCGGACCCGGCGCGGGGGGATGCGTGCGGTGGCGGCTCGCGCTATGCTGCGCCGGCATGCAGCCGGTGCGACGACATCCGTGGCGGGTCGGATACGAGCAGGCGGTCGCGATCCAGCAGCGGCTGCGCGCACAGCTGCGGCTCGAGCCGCCCGCGCGGCCGCCCGAGACGGTCGCCGGCCTGGATGTCGCCTACAGCCGGCGCACGCACACGCTGTATGCCGCGGCGGTCGTGTGGCGGATCGCCGAGGCGCGGGTGCTCGAGGTGCGCCACGCGATCGTCCCCTGTCGCTTCCCCTACATCCCGGGGCTGTTCAGCTTTCGCGAGATCCCGGCGCTCGTGGCCGTGCTCGAACGGCTCGCGAGCCGACCCGACGCGCTCGTGTGCGACGGGCACGGGATCGCGCACCCGCGGCGCTTCGGGCTCGCCGCGCACCTCGGACTGCTCTTCGACGTCCCGTGCGTCGGGGTGGCCAAGAAGCGGCTGTGGGGGATCGAGCTCGCGCTCGGTCCCGAGCGCGGGGAGGTGGCGCCGCTTCTCGATCCGCACACGGCGGCGCCGGTGGGCGCGCTCGTGCGCACCCGCTCGGGCGTCAAGCCGGTGTTCGTCTCCCCGGGCCACCGGTTCGACTTCGACGCGGCGGTCGAACTCGTGCTGCGCTGTGCGGGGCGTTTCCGCCTGCCCGAGCCGACGCGACGCGCGCACCAGGAGACGGTGCGGCTGCTGCGCACCCACGATCCGAAGCGGCCCGCGGTGCGCGAGCGCCGCTATCCCGACTACGTCGAGCGGCAGCCCGGCGCGGCTGCGAACGCGTGAGCCGGCGGTGGCGCCTGCGCGCGAGCCGGGAACCGGCCTCGGACACAGGCCGGGGTGGTGTGCGCGCGGCCGGCATTGACCGGAGCCGGGCCCAAGGGTAGACTGCTGCGCTTCCTGAAGGCCTTCTGTGTGGGAAGGTCGCTGCGCTCCGGCAGCCGACCCCGCTCTCCTCGCGTCCGCGGCACGCGATCGGCAAGGGCGGGCTGGCGCTCGCAGGCTGTCGGGGCCGAGGACCGGGCGAGCGCCACAGGGCAACGAGGGGCACGACGACGTGTCGAGCACGACGCAAACCACCGCGACCCCGCGGACGACGGAGGTCACGCTCAGCCGGCTGATCGAGGCCGGGGTTCATTTCGGGCACCGCGCGAGCCGCTGGAACCCGAAGATGAAGCCGTACATCTACGGCAAGCGGAACCTGATCCACATCATCGACCTGCGCCAGACCCTGCGGGGGCTGATCCAGGCCGCGGGCTTCATCGAGCGGGTCACCCGGCGCGGCGACATGGTGCTGTTCGTGGGCACCAAGCGCCAGGCGCGCGAGATCGTGCGGCAGCAGGCCGAGATCGCCGGCATGCCGTACGTCTGCGAGCGCTGGCTCGGTGGCACGCTCACCAACTTCCAGACCGTCATGAGCCGGCTCAAGCGGCTCGAGGAGCTCGAGGAACTCGAGAACTCGGGAGAGATCGAGCGCTACTCGAAGAAGATGATCAGCTCGCTGCGGCGCGAGAAGCGCAAGATCACGCGCAACCTCGGCGGGCTGCGCAAGCTGCGCGGCCTCCCGAAGGCGGTCGTGGTGGTCGATCCGTCGATCGAATACAACGCGGTGCGCGAGGCGCGCAAGCTCGGCATTCCGGTGATTGGGCTCGTGGACACCGACTCCGATCCCGAGGACGTCGACATCGTCATTCCGGGCAACGACGACGCCTTCCGCTCGATCCGCCTGATCATCTCCACCCTCGCGCAGGCCGCGCGCCGCGGCCGCCAGAAGCACCTGCAGGCGCTCGAGGAGCAGCGGCGCCTCGAGGAGGAGAAGGCGCGGCGCGAGCGGGAGCGGCAGGCCGCACTGCGCAAGGCGCGGGAGGAGGCGCTCGCGGAGCGGCGCGCCGAGAAGGCGGCCGCGGAGAAGGCCGCTGCACAGAAGGCCGCCGCCGAGAAGGCGGCGCAGGAAGGGGCGGCCGCGGCCGGGGCCGCCGCAGGCGAGAACAAGGAGTGAGCCGAGGGATGACCCAGACCATGAAGATCGATGCGAAGACCGTCATGAAGCTGCGCGCCGAGACCGGCGCCGGCATGATGGACTGCAAGAAGGCGCTCGCGGAGAACGAGGGCGATATCGAGAAGGCGAAGGCGTGGCTGCGCAAGCGCGGGCAGAAGATCGCCGAGAAGAAGGCCGATCGTGCCACCAACGCGGGCCAGATCGCGGCGTATATCCACGCCGGCGGCCGGATCGGGGTGCTGCTCGATCTGCGCTGCGAGACCGACTTCGTCGCCCGCACCGATGACTTCCAGCAGCTCGCGCGCGATCTGTGCATGCACATCGCCGCGAGCAAGCCGGTCGCGGTCGATCGCGAGGGGATCGACGAGCAGACGCTCGAGAAGGAGAAGGAGATCTTCCGCGCGCAGGTGCCGGCCGGCAAGCCGCCGGAGGTCGTCGAGAAGATCGTGCAGGGCAAGCTCAACGCGTTCTTCAAGGAGCGGTGCCTGCTCGAGCAGGAGTTCGTCAAGGATCCCAAGGTCACGATCCGGGATCTGCTCACCAACGCCTCGGCCAAGCTCGGCGAGAACGTGCGGGTCGAGCGCTTCACCCGCTACGAGATCGGCGGCTGAGGCGTGGCCAGCGGCCGGAGCGAAGGGCGGTGACGGACGGCGACACGGTGAGCGGTGTCGCACGGCGATCGTATGGACGCGTCCTCCTGAAGGTTTCGGGGGACGCGTTCTGCCGTGAAGAGGGCACCGGCCTCGACATGGACGAGGTGCGCGACATCGCGCGCCAGATCAAGGCCGCGCGCGGCCACGGCGTCGAGATCGCGGTCGTGGTGGGCGGCGGCAACATCCTGCGCGGAGCGCAGCTGTCCACCGCCGGGGTGCAGCGCGCCACCGGCGACTACATGGGCATGCTCGCCACCGTGATCAATGCGCTTGCGCTGCAGGACGCGCTCGAGAAGATCGACGTCGCCACGCGCGTGCTCAGCGCGATCGAGATGCAGCGGGTCGCCGAGCCGTTCATCCGGCGGCGCTGTCTGCGCCACCTCGAGAAGGGGCGGGTGTGCATCCTCGCCGGCGGCACCGGCAACCCCTACCTCACCACCGACACCACCGCGGCGCTGCGCGCCAAGGAGATCGGGGCCGAGGTGCTGCTCAAGGCGACCAAGGTCGACGGCGTCTACGACAAGGACCCCAAGCGGCATCCCGACGCGCGGCGCTACGATACCCTGAGCTATCTCGACGTGCTGAACCAGGGGCTCGCGGTCATGGACCTCACCGCGATCTCGTTGTGCATGGAGACCGGCCTGCCGATCCTCGTCTTCAACCTGAAGGTGCAGGGCAACATCGAGCGGGCGGTACGAGGAGAGCGGATCGGTACGCTGATCCACGCCGGGTGAACACGTTCGGACGGAGCGGAGCGAACCATGGGATACGACGACGTGCTGCTCGAGGCGGAAGAGCGCATGGAAAAGAGCGTCGAGGTGCTCAAGGGCGAGTATCGCGGCATGCGCACCGGACGCGCGCATGCGGGGCTCGTCGACTCGATCCGGGTGGAGTACTTCGGCTCGCCCACCCCCCTCAAGCAGCTTGCCCAGATCATGGTGCCGGAAGCCAACCAGATCGTGATCAAGCCGTTCGATCCCTCGAGCGTGGGGGATATCGAGCGCGCGATCCTCAAGAGCGAGCTCGGCATCACCCCCAACAGCGACGGCAAGGTGGTGCGCCTCACCGTGCCCCCGCTCAGCGAGCAGCGGCGCAAGCAGCTCGTCTCGCAGGCGAAGGAGCGCGCCGAGGCCGCGCGCGTCTCGATCCGCAACGTGCGCCGCGACGCGAACAAGCAGGCGCAGCAGTTGCAGTCGAGCAGCGAGATCACCGAGGATGATCTCAAGAAGCTCAAGCAGGAGATCGACGATCTGACCCGGAAGTACGTGGGGATCGTCGACAAGCTGCTCGAGAACAAGACCGAGGAACTCATGGAGGTCTGAGGCGATCGCGGCTCGTGTGTGCAAGCGGGATCGGCTCCAGCCGCTTGTCGGCGCACTGCTGTGGCTGCTGCTCGGCTCCGTCGCCTGGGCGCAGCCCGAGCCGGACTCGCTCGCCGAGCGCTGGGCGCGGCTGCTCGTGCGCGGTGACGCGTTCACCTCGCTCGAGGCCGAGAACGCGCTCGTGCGCCTCGGCCCCGAGGCGCGCCCGGTGCTCGAGCGTCTGTTGCAGGAGGGCTCGCGCCGGCGCGAGTGGCAGCGGGCCGCGCGGGTGCTCGGCCGGCTCGGCGACCGGCGCGCCCGGCCCGCGTTGCACCGCTTCCTGCAGCGACGCAAGACCGATCCCCTCGCACGTCTCGAGGCCGCGCGTGCGCTGTTGCGGCTCGGCGACCGCTATGGCATCGACGTCGCGCTCGAGCTGCTCGCCGACTCGGATCGCAGCATCCGGCTCGGCGCGCTGCTGCTGTTCGCTCGCTACACCCACCGCGACTTCGGATTCCGTTTCGACGGTCCGAGCGGCGAGCGCGCCGCTGCGCTGCGCCGCATGCGCGCGTGGTGGGAGAGCGTACGCCGTGACGCGGTGCTCGTCGGACCGTGAGACCGCGGCCTCCCCGCGGCCGTCAGCCCGTGCGGCGATCGATCGTCGGCGCACCGGCCGGTCTCCCTTGTCCACACCGCGCCGAGCCGCTATGCTTCCGGGCCCCGTGAGGGTGTAGCTCAGTTGGTAGAGCAGCGGCCTTTTAAGCCGCGGGTCCAGGGTTCGAGTCCCTGCGCC
>RFJN01000105.1 GCA_003694875.1 Planctomycetota bacterium
AGCCGTCGGCACGCCCACCTCCGTCTCGGCGCTCTCGTCCATGCGCACCCCTCGCCCAGGCTCGTGACGCCTGCCAAGGTAGCGAAGCGCCCCGCCCGGCGCGAGTCGCCGCGCAGCCGGGGTGGAGGGGGCGACGCGGCGATACGGTCCTTTACCGGCCGCACGCAAGCCCCTAGAATCGCGGCGTTCGCAACACCGGGCGCCATGCGGACGGCGGCGTTCCGCGCTCCGTCCCGTCCGGGCACGAGGAGGTCCCGCCGCCGTGTTCTCGCAACGGATCCGTCCTGTCGCGATCCTGCTCGTCGCGCTGCCGCTCGCCGCATGCACGAGCGCTCCCCGCGCCGCCGCCCCCCCGGCCTCGGGGCCGCAACCGGTCCGCCCGCCGCAACGCTTCGATCCCTACCCGGTGATCGAGGTGCGCAAGGTGCTGTTCGACAAGAAGCTCGCCGGCTACCTGAAGGTGCGGGTCGACGACAGCGCACCGCTCGAGCCGACGCGGCTGTACCTCGTCTACGACAGGAACTTCGAGCTTCGGGGCTACTTCACCGAGAACGGCCGCACCTTCGGCGTGCGACCCGACGGCAGCACGCGTCCGCTCGGGGCTCGCTCGCGCGAGGACAGCCTGCGGGTGCTGCTCGGCGGCGATCCGGACGGCGAGGTCACGCTCGCGCCCATGGACCCGCCCCAACGGCTACGCTGAGGGCACACCCACCCCCGCGCCGCGCAAGTCAGCGCTCGTCCGCCGTCTCGCTGCCCTCGGGCATGGCGAACAGCACGTCGTTCTCGAAGTAGTAGGCGCCGCGCTGCTCGTACAGCCACGCGTCGTAGACGCTGCCGCGCACGCGCATGCGGTCGAAGGCGTCCGGCAGCCCGATCGCGGTGGCGAGTTCCCGCTTGCGCATGCCAAGTACGGGCTGGCCGCGCTCGGCCGCCGCGGCGAAGAACTCCGGCAGCATGCCGGCGCGCGGACGCAGCCGCTCCTTGCGCTGTCGCTGCACCGCGTCGTAGAACGCCGCCTGCTCCTTGCGCAGCCACAGATCGCCCCGGCGCACGAACCCCTCGCGCCGCTTGACCTCCTCGTACAGCATCCAGCTGCCACCGGGCCCGTAGGGCACCGCGTGCAGCTCGCGCAACCGCTGTGCGATCTCGGGCGGCGGGTCGTGTCCCGGCACGAGCGCACGGCGCAGGATCTCGAGCGCGAGCGCGCGGTCGTCGAGCAGTTCGAGCACCCGATCGGCGAGCGCGACCACCGCGGCGCGGTCGTTCGGATCGAGCCGGCGGCGTTCGATCTCGATCGCGGCGCGGTAGGCGCGCTCGGCGAGGGTGCGCAGTCGCGTGGCGGTCGCCGCAGCCGCGCGCTGCGAACGCAGGAGCAGCCGGTCGCCGAGCGCGTACAGCGGCTCGGGATCGCCCGCCGCCTCGAGGCGCACGATCTCCGCCTCGGCCGAGACGAGGTCCGCGTTCGAGACCGCGTCCACGCGGGCGACGCGAAACCGTCGCCCCGCGCCCGAACGTGCCGGCTCGAGCGTCCCGTAGACGCGGATCACCGCCCCCTCGGCGATCCGGCGGTCACCGGCGAGCGACGGTTCGAGGTGAAAGAGCGTGTCGCCGCCGTGGGCGACGAAGTCGCTGCCCGAGATCGCCCCGATCGTGACGTCGAGATACACCGGGGTACCGGCGGCCACCTCGCCCCGGTCGAGCGCGGCCAGATCGGTCGCCTCGCAGTGCTGCTCGTCCCAGACCGGACCCGCGGGCTCACCGGTGCGCTGCGCGTGTACGATCGCGCCCGCGAACACCAGCCAGCCGAGTCCGAGCACGACTCCCGCGATCGCGATGCCGGTGCGTGGCTTCACTGTTCGCTCCCCTCCCCGCCGTCGCCGCCCGCCTCCGGCCGCGCTGCGGCGTCACCGGTGGCGAACGCGTACAGGCGTCCGTCCTCGGCGCCCACGAGCAACCGGCCCTCGTGCAGCGCAAGCCGCCCGCGCACCTCGACCGGCAGGCGCGAGCTCCACAGCCCGACGCCCCCCTCGAGATCGAGCGCGCGCAGGGCGCCCGAACGCGTGCACACGTAGGCGGCACGCGCGTCGCAGACCGGCTCGCCCGGGGTTCCGGGCAACGTCACGTTCCACAGTTCCTCGCCGTCGGCGACCGCGTAGGTCGCCACCCGTCCGTCCTCGGCGCTCACCACCACGCGCGCGCCGTCGGGCGACGCCGCGAGCCCCACGACCGGCGCCTCGAGTTGCACGCGCCAGTGCAGCGCGCCGTCGCGTGCACCGAGACAGACGAGCTCTCCACTGCGATCGCCCGCGATGACACGATCGCCCGCGACACACGGCCCGGCCCGGTAGTCGTCGCGCCCCACGTACTGCCACAGCACCCCGTGCGAGCCGAGATCGACCGCCACGACGCGGTTGTCCTCGCCGGCGGCGTAGACGGTGCCCGCGTGGGCGAGCAGCGGCGCCGAGATCCGGTTGACGCAGACGGGCACCGAGCGGACGAGGGCGTTGTCGCGCAGCGAGAAGAACACGAGCGAGCCCTCATCGCCGGCGAGCACCGCGGTCTGCCCGTCCTCGACGATCACCGGTGCGGCGAGAAGCGGTCGATCGGCCACCCGCCGTCGGGGCAGGCGGTGGCGCGTGCCGAGATCGAACACCAGCGCGTTGCCGTCGAGGTTGCCCACCACGAGCTGATCGCGCACCACGGCGGGATCGCTGACCGCCTCGCCGAACGGGTCGAGCGCGCCGTCGCGCAGCGACAGCCGCAGCGCCGGGTAGTGATCGCGCAGCCGCACGCCGTACAGATAGCCGTCGAGCGAGGGGAAGTACGCCACCCCGTCGTGCACCACCGGCCGCGAGCGCACCGCGGCCCCGGTCGCGAAGGTCCACAGCGGCTTGCGATAGAAGTCGACGAACAGATCGTGGAAGGTGAGCGGGTCGAGCCCCTCCCAGCGCTGCAGGGTACGTCCGTCCTCGCGCAGCTCGATCGTGAGCGGCTTGCCCGGCGTGACGAAGAAGACGCCGTCGGTGCGCCCCTTGGCGACCCCGTCGATCACCACCTCCTTGCCGGGCGGCAACGAGCGGATCCGCACCGGCAGCGTGACCTCGTCGCGGGCCGGGCCGTCGAGCAGCTCGCGCAGCTTGCGCAACGTGGCGAACGCCTGCTCGACCCGCCCCTCGTGCAACTGCTGCTGCGCGAGCGCGCGCAGCCGTTCGCGCTCGCGCTCGAGCCGCTCGGCGTCGTCGTGCGAGCCGCCCGGCCACCACGCGGCAAGCTTCGCCTTCGCGTGCGCGATCCAGCGGGCGCCACGCGGATCGCGCTCGAGCAGCATGTAGCCGCCCACACCGAGTGCACCGAGCACGAGCAGCACGAGCACGATCCGGCGCAACCCCGCACGCCGGTAGGCGCGGTCGAGTTCGCGCAGCTTGTCGCGCACGTCCTGGCGGTCGGGCGCGATGTCGAGCATGGCGCGATAGGTGCGCGCGAGTTCGCTGTAGTTCTTCTGCTGTTCGAGCTTCTCCGCGACGAACGCGTAGTGCTCGAGCGCCCGCTTGTCGTCGCCGTAGGCGCGCAGCGCCTCGGCGAGCTGCAGCCGGATCGAGCGGTTCTTCGGCAGCACCTCGGCGAGCCGCTCGTACAGCGCCACCGACTGGCGGAACCGCCCGCGCGCGTACGCCTCCTCGGCGCGGTCGCTGAGTTCCTCCGGGGTGAGCGGCTCGATCAGCCCGTGGCGCTTGAGTTCGTACAGCAGCTTGTAGAGCTCGAACTCGCCGAGCGAACTCTCCTCGAGAAGCTGCTCGACGTTGCGCTCGCCGTCGATCAGGGGGATCTCGGCGGTGAGCCGCGGGGGCAGGCGCAGTTGCATGACCTCGTGCTCGTCGCCGATGAAGCGGAACACCTCCTTGCGCGAGGGGATCTCGGCCGAGATCTGCTCCCACTCGTCGAGCCGCCGCATCGCCTCCATGATCAGCGAGCCGGTGTTGAACCGCAGCCGGGTGATGTTGTGTCCCGGCTTCTGCAGCGACTCGGGGCAGTAGTCGATCAGGAACTCGAACTCGGCCTGCTTCCAGAGAAACAGATCGTAGATCGCCTCCTCGATCTGGCGGCGTACCACCGCGGCCACGTCGGCCTCGCTCACGAAGCCTTCCTCGACGAGGATCTCCCCGAGCCGCCGCTCCTCGCCCGCCTCGGCGGACGCCCGCTGCTTCTCGAGCGCGTACTCGAGATCGTCCTGCGAGATCTTGCCCTCGCGAACGAGCAGATCGCCGATCCGCAGCTTCTTGTCGGTCGACAGCAGGGTGATCTCGCCGTCCGAGAAGTACACCATGCGCTCGCGACGGCCGTCGCTCACGCGCAGCGTCCCGGTATGCTGGTTCATGCTGAGCGACTGGAAGATGTCGCTCAGGTTCAACACCTCGAGGCTGCCTTTCAGGGTCATGCCTTCACCCGATCCCCCGCCTCCGCGGTCGGTCGTTCCCAGCGGGGGGCCACCCCCCTCCCTCGACACGGG
>RFJN01000106.1 GCA_003694875.1 Planctomycetota bacterium
CTTCCGGGCCCCGTGAGGGTGTAGCTCAGTTGGTAGAGCAGCGGCCTTTTAAGCCGCGGGTCCAGGGTTCGAGTCCCTGCGCCCTCACTCGCTCCGCTCGGGCCCGCCTGTTTCCTGCTTGTCGGCGCCTGTCGTGCTGTGGGTGTTTCTCCTTGTGTAGCCACGGGTTGTGTCGTCGTGAGCGGGCTTGCGTCGAATAGTTCGCACACGGCGCGGTCTCAGCGCTCGGGACGCGGGCGTGCAGCGCACCCTGCGTCGGACCGTTGAGGAGGGCGCCTCATGGAACGGAAGCGAGAGATCGCGCGGCGCGGGGGGCGCGCGGCGGCGGGCCGGTTCGGTCGTCCGGGAGCCGGACACCTGCTCGCGATCGTCACGTTCGCGCTGCTGCCGCTCGTGGGCGGCTGCGCGGTGCACGTCTCGGACGACGGGGTATCGGCCGGCCTCGCCGTCACGGTCGACAACGGGTATGTCGACGCGGTGGTGCTCGAGGTCTACGACGGGGATACGTGGGTCGAACTCGGGGTCTTCGATCCCGGCACCTACGAGGTGCTCTATCTCGACTGGAGCTGGGACGGCAACGAGATCCGGGTGGTCGATGCCGCCACCGGCGTGGTGCTCGATGTCGACTGGGTGATCGACGGACTGGTGCTGGAGATCTATTAGGCTCTGTTTGGACACGCCCCCTGCTGCGATCTCCGGCTGATCACCGACTTGCGGCGTCGCGAGAACCGAAGCCGTCCTCGACGTACTACCGTACGCCTCCGGCGTCTTCGAACCTCGCTCCTTGCCAGTCGGCGCCAGCCGAATCTCTCGCGACGGGCTCGTTTCCAAACAGAGCCTGGCGACAGGCCCGGGGGGCGACGACCGGACCCGACCGCACCCGGACCCTCCGACCCGCGTTCCGCCTGTGCCGGGACGCGGGTCGGTTCCGTTTGCGCTACCGTCGCCAACCTGCGACGGGTGTGGTTCGTTGCCGTCTCGTGGCTGCCGTGCGGTGGGCAGGAGGCGAGGGGGAGTGACCCCGACGGGATTCGAACCCGTGTTACCAGGATGAAAACCTGGTGTCCTAGGCCTGGCTAGACGACGGGGCCACCGCTTGCCTCGCAGGTGCGCGAGATCATAGCGGGGCCGACCGATGTGTCAAGGGAGCGCGGCGCTCGGAATCCGGCTTCGCAGGCCGCCCTCCGCCCCTTCGTGCGTCCGCTACAATCGCGCCTCGAGCCCCCGGGGAGGACCGCCGTGCAGCCGCTCGTACCGCCCGATCTCCCGACGGTGGAGCACGCCTGGGACCGGATCGTGGGCGCGTGCGCGCCGCTCGGCGCCGAGCGGCTGCCGATCGAGCGCTGCGCCGGGCGCTTTCTCGCCGAACCGGTCATGGCCGCCGAGGACAGTCCCGCCTTCGATCTCTCGCAGATGGACGGCTACGCGCTGCGGTTCGCCAACGCGCGCGCGGCGCGTTCCGACGCACCGGTGCGCCTGGCGGTGCGCGGCCGGGTCGCGGCGGGCGATCCGCCCCCGCCGCCGCTCGCGCCCGGCGAAGCGGTGCGCATCTTCACCGGGGCGCCGCTGCCGGTGGGCGCGGACGTCGTCGTGCCGCAGGAGTGGACGCGGCCCGTCGATGACGACGGGGGCTGCGTCTGGATCGAGCGGGTGCCCGCGGCGCCGGGCGGATTCGTGCGCCGCCGCGCGAGCGATCTGCGCGCGGGCGAGACGGTGCTCGTCGCCGGCGAGCGGCTGCGGCCCGGTCGCCTCGCGCTCGCGGCCGCATGCGGTCGCGCGGCGCTGCAGGTCGGGCGGCGGCCGCGCGTGGCCCTGATCGCGACCGGCAGCGAACTGCTGCCGCCCGGCGCGCCCGGGCGCGCGGGGGCGGTGCGCGAGAGCAATCGCCTGCTGCTGCGACCGAGCCTCGAGGCGGCCGGCGCCCGGATCATCGACTTCGGGATCGTGGGCGACGCGCCCGAGGCGCTCGCGCAACGGATCGCCGCGGCGCGGGCGTGCGCCGATCTCGTGGTCACCACCGGCGGTGTCTCGGTGGGCGAGGCCGATCACGTCAAGGCGGTGGCGGAGCGGCTCGGGTTCGAGCGCGTGCTGTGGCGGCTGCGGCTGCGGCCCGGCAAGCCGCTGTACGCCGCGCGCTGCGAACGGCGGGGCGGCCCGCCGGTCTGGCTGCTCGGTCTGCCGGGCAACCCCGGCTCGGTGCTCACCACGCTGTGGCTCTTCGTGCTGCCGGTGGTGCGGGCGCTGCAGGGCGCGCGCGATCCCGCCCCCTGCCGGATCGCGGCGCGTCTCGCGGCGCCGGTCGAGATCCCGGCCGGACGTCGGACGTACCTGCGCGCGACGCGCGAGGTGGACGCCGCGGGCTGCGTGCGCGTGCGCCCGTGCGAACGCCAGGTCTCGGGGTCGGTGCGTGCGGTCGCCGCGGCGCAGGTGTTGATCGAGCTGCCCGAATCGGGCGGTCGCTTCGCGCCGGACGCCTCCGTGACGGCGATCGAGCTGCGCGAACCGTGACACCGCTGCCCTTCGCGGCCATCCTCGCCGGCGGCCGCGCACGCCGCATGGGCCGGCCCAAGCACGCGCTGCAACTCGGCGGCACGAGTCTGCTCGAGCGGCTCGCGCGGCGACTGCGGGCGCACGCGTGCGAACTCGTCGTGGTGGGCGAGGGGCTGGAGGAGGCGGCGCGGCCCCTGGGCTTGCGGGTCGTGGCCGATCCCGTCCCGGGCCGGCCGGGTCCGCTCGGGGGGCTGCTCGCCGCGCTCGAGGCCGCACCCCCTGGCGAGGCGTTTGTCTGGGCGGTCGACATGCCGCTCGTTGCGCCGCGTGCGCTCGCGCTGCTCGTCGCCATGGCGCGGTGTGCGCCCGAGGCGGCTGCTGTGCTCTTCGCCGACGCCAACGAGCGGCTGCAGCCGCTCGCGGGTCTGTACCGGCCCGAGCGCTGTCGCACGTCGCTGCGCCGGGCGTTCGAGCGCGGGCAGCGCTCGGTGCTGCGCGCGTTGCGCGCCCTGCCGCTTGTGACCGTCGGGGCGGCGACACTCGCCGGGATCGATCCGCCGCTCGACACACTCGCCGGCTGCAACACGCCCGAGCAGTTCCGCGCCCTCGCGCAGCGGCTGCGCCGTCGCCGCTGAGCCGCGTCGCACCGCGTTGCTCCACGGGCGTCCGGCGGCGTTTGCCGCGCCCGCAGCCGAGCGCTATCCTCGGGCGTCACCCTTGGGGGAGGGGCTCCATGCGGATCGCGAATCCGGTCGCGGCGCTCGTTGCGATCGCGCTGCTCGGCGGCTGCAACACCACCCGCTTCATGGCCAACCAGATGGTGGGCTCGCTCGAGGCCTCCAAGCGCGCGTTCGCCCGCGAGCGCAGCCCCGAGCAGGCGCGGGCGGCCGCCCCGGCGAGCCTGTCCATGCTCGACGGCTTCATCGAGAGCGCTCCGCACAACGAGGACCTGCTGCGGATCGCGGCCGAGATGAACGCCAACGCGGCGTTCGCGCTGATCGAGCCGCGCGAGGAGTTCGGCTGGGTGATGCCCGGCTACGAGGTCGACGC
>RFJN01000517.1 GCA_003694875.1 Planctomycetota bacterium
GCGGTGGGGCTTCCGTGCTCGGCGATGAACAGCCGCAGACGCGCCACGGTGTTGGGACGGCGCAGGAACAGATTCGGGAAGTCGCGCGTGGTGCGGTGGTAGAAGGCGTTGTCGGCCTGGTCGAGCCAGCGCAGCAGCGCCTCGAGCGGCCCCGGCTTGCTCCCGAGCCGCTCCACCGCCTCGACGAGAAGCCGCGCCGGCGGCTGCTTCCTGCGCGCCCAGCCGCTCGCGCGCCGCAGGAAGTCGCGTACCAGCACGCACACCGCTTCCCCGTCGGCATTCGCCATGAGACGCCGGATGGTCTCGGCAAGCTGCGCCCCGGTGCAGATCTTGCTCTCGCCCGCCGCGGTCCTCGCCATACGCCTGCACCCCTCCCCTGCTCGTTGCTCGGTGTGCCCGGTCTCAGCCGCCATCGAGCGACTCGGCCACGACCTCCACGATGCCCGCCGATCCGTCGACACGCAACCGGTCTCCGTCGGCGATCGCCTGCGTGGCCCGGGAGCACGCCAACACGGCCGGGATCCCGTATTCGCGACTGATCACCGCCGCGTGCGACAGGAGCCCCCCGGTCTCGGTCACCAGCGCCCCCGCGAGCGACATGAGCGGTGTCCAGCCGGGATCGGTGAAGACGGTGACCAGAATGTCGCCCGGCTCGAGCTTGTCCGCCTCCTCGAGCCGCCGCACCACCTTCGCCGTCCCCTCGGCCACCCCGGACGAGCCGCCCACTCCGCGCAACCGTCGCGTCTGCCCCGGCACCCCGCTCGTCTCCGGTTGCGGCACCCCGATCTCGTGCGGCGGCGTGAACCGGCGAAACGAGTCGACGTAGGCGCGCGCGAACGCGACCTCCTCGCGCGCCTCGGCCGGCTCGAGCTGCCCTCGCAAGAGCGCATCGAGCTGCTCCCAGCGCAGGTAGAACACGTCGTCGCAGCGCTCGAGCACCTGCTCGCGCACGAGCGCGCGCCCCACCGCCAGCGTCCACTTGCGCACCAGCCAGTAGCAGCGGATCGAGCAGTCGCGCACCTCCTCGCGCCACCACGCGAACGCGCGCACCTGCTCGAGCCCCCGCAGAAACCGCCGCCGCAGCCAGGGCCGCAGCCGCAGCGGCCAGCGGGAGAACGCCTCGTGCAACGCCGCACGCGCGCGCTCGTACGCCTCCACCTGCCGCCGCTCGAGCTCGGCCGGGTCGGTCTCGAGGCGCTCGGCCCGCAGCATCTGCTCGGCGGTGCGCTCGAGAAAGCTCGGATCCTCGCCCCAGCGGGGCACCGTGATGTCGAGCTCACGCGTGGAGTGGTGCCGGTAGCGGTGCACGAGGTCCGCGAGCCCCGGCACGTGGTCGAGCCCCTTGTCGCGCGCCTGCGCCACGAGCCGATGCAGTTCCACGTACGGTCGGAGGTGGGCGACGTCCCGCAGCCCCGTCACGAGATCGGCGTAGCGCGGCCTGCCGCCGGTGACCGCACGCACCCGGTCGTACAGCCGCTTGAAGTCGATCTTGGCGACCGAGACCGCGTACGCGGTGTAGAAGTAGGTGCTCTCGAGCGGAACGTAGGTCTCCTCGATCAGCGCACGGTAGCGGGCGAACAGCTCCTCGCGCCCGAGCGCGTCGAGATCGATCGCATCGAGCTGTTCGTAGCGCTCGAGGAAGGGGGCCACGACCGCGCGCGCCGCCTCGAGCCGCCGCCGCAGCATGCGCCGCTGGCGCCACAGCACCCGCAGCCCGCGTGCGACCCCACGCAGCGTGAGCGTCGAGCAGCGGCCCGGTCCCTCGTACGCCCGCTCGATCCCGAGGTCCTCGTCGAACTCGCGCTCGACGAAGCCCGGAAGCAGCAGGAGGTAGCGCTTCACCTCGCCGACGTTCCAGTACGGCCGCGCATACCGCACCCGCAGCCACTCGATCTCGGTGCCCGGCGGGATCACCCCCAGCTCGACCCACCACGAGGTCATGGTCGTGCTGAAGATGCGGCGGTACAGACTCGCCATGAAGGGCACGCAGACGTCGCTCGCGACCCCACCGTCCTTGAAGTTGGCGTCGGTCCACTGCCCCTCGTCGGGATCGAAGCCAAGACGCGTGATCGCACGCGCCTGCACGAGCTGCAGATCCCCCCCCGGCGCCCGGGCCCACTCGATGTCCATGGGACGCTGGAAGTGGCGCTGCACCGCCCGACCGGTGCGCACGAGCTGCGCGAGCGTCGCCTCGTCGAGACTCTCGCGCCGCCGCCCTGTCGCCCCGTCGCACTCGCGCTCCTCGAGCCCGCCCGCAAACACCTCGCGGCCCTCGTCATCGAAGGACGCGAGCGGATCGAGCACCCGGCGCTTCTCGCCGATCTCGCTGCGCAGCACCGCGCCGGTGCGCGTCGAGAGCACGTAGCGGTCGGGGTTGACCTTGCCGGAGACGAGCGTCTCGCCGAGCCCGATCGTGGCCTCGACGACCATCTCGTCGTCGCGTCCGTTGAGCGGATTGACGGTGAAGAGCACGCCCGAGCACTCGGCCTTGACGAGCCGCTGCACCACGACGCCCATGGCGAGATCGTCGGGGCGCACCACCTGCCGACCGACGTAGTGCAGCACCCGGTTGCGCCAGATCGAGGCCCAGCAGCGGCGCACCGCGTCCTCGAGGAACGAGAAGCCGCGCACGTTCAGAAAGCTCTCGTACTGCCCGGCGAACGAGGCGTCCTCGGTGTCCTCGCGGATCCCGCTCGAGCGCACCGCGACGGTCCGTCCGCCGAGCTGCCCCTCGTACGCCTGCTGCAGCGCGTCTCGCAGCGCGGGCGGCAGCGGGGTGCGTGCCATGAGGCGGCGCGTCTCGCCGAGAAACGCCCAGCTCTCGCGCGCGTCGAGTCCCCCCTCGACGAGACGTGCGATGATGCGTTCGAGCCGCGGGTAGAGCTCGCCCTGGCGCACGAACGCGCGCATGGCCTCGGTCGTCAGGCAGAAGCCGTCGGGGACCGGGAAGCCCGCCCGCCGCAGCTCTCCGAGCTGCGCTCCCTTGCCGCCGACGAGTGGCTGGTGCGAGGGCTCGATGGCGTCGAACGCGATGATCCACGGCGGCCCGGATCCGGGCTGCGCGACGGCATCGCGCGCACCGTCCGGCATGCTTGCGCCCTCCAACACCGCCACGCGGGCGCCATTGTAGGGAGCGGGCCGGCGCGGTGGCAACGCGGCCGCTCGCCGGCGGGCGCTAGCGCAGACGATCGAGCAGCGCCGGCAGTTCGTCGATGCGCCACGCGCCGTCGTCGCGCCGGAAGCCGACCGGGGTCACCCCCGCCGCGCGCGCCGCCTCCATGTCGAAGCGGCTGTCGCCCACGAGCAGCGCCCGCTCGGGCGCGAGGCCGCCGAGCCGCTCGAGCGCGAGCAGCACGAGGTCGGGCGCGGGCTTGCCGCGGGGGCAGTCGCCGTGCGCCACCGCCACATCGAGTCGGTCGGCGAGTCCGGTCGCCGCCTGGATCTCGCGCGCGAGCGGCACGACGGTGTTGGTCACACACCCCACCTTGCGCCCGAGCGCCCGCAGCCGCTCGAGCACCTCGAGGGCCCCGGGCATGAGGCGTACCCGATCCATGTGCCGCGCGAAGCGTTCGGCGTAGAACGCGTCGAGCTCCTCGCCGCCGATCGCCTCGTCGAAGAACAGCCGCGCGTCGTCATGCGCGGTCTGGCCGAAGTGCCGTGCGTAGCGTTCGCGGCTCGGGGCGGGCTTGCCCAGCATGCGGGCGGCGTCCTCGATCAGCGCGTACCAGGCGTCGATCGACTCGATCAGCACCCCGTCCATGTCGAACAGAACCGCTTGCACCCGCTGCACCACCCTCGCTCCTTTCCGTCGGTCCCGGCGGACAAACGGCAACACCCCCACGCGGCACGCGGTCCGCGCGGGGGTGCTGCGCAGGCAGGCGCCGGGCGTTCGCGCCCCGGCTCAGTTCGAGGCCGCGGCCTCCGCCGCGCCGGCACTCGCCCCCTCCTCGGCGGGCATGAAGGCGAGCAGCACCTTCTGCGCGCCGTCGCCGAGCCGGTGCGAGCCGGTCTTGATGATGCGCGTGTAGCCACCGTTGCGATCGGCGTACCGCGGCGCGATCTCCTCGAAGACCCGCCGGACGGCCGCCTTGTTCGGCAGCAGCCGCAGCGCGTGCCGCCGCAGCGCGAGCCGCCGCTCGGGCGTACTGGCCGCCTGCGCGCGGCGACCGAGCGTGATCAGCCGCTCGATGAACGGCCGGTACTCCTTGGCCTTCGCGCGGGTGGTGACGATGTACTCGCGGTTCTCGACGCCGAACTGCTGAAAGAAGCCGATCGCAATGTTGCGCGCGAGCGCCTTGCGGTGCGCGCTCTTGCGGCCGAGCTTGCGTCCTCGTTTCCTGTGCCTCATGACTTCGCGACTCCCGGTATTCCGTCGTTGGCTCGTCTACAACGCGACCCCGCGTCTCACGAGGTCGCCGCCCCGCTGCGCAGCTTCTGCCCGAGCGCGTCGAGCTTCTGCTTGACCTCCTCGAGTGCCTTCTGTCCGAAGTTGGCGA
>RFJN01000518.1 GCA_003694875.1 Planctomycetota bacterium
CTCGGGTATGATCGCGAGCACGCACACGCCTCGGCGCACCGGCTCGAGCACACCGTGGCGCCCGAAGCCCTCGCCGAGGCCGACGAGGAAGAGAGCGAACCATGAGCCGGCGCGAGCGGGCGGGCACCACACCGAACCGCGAGGACTACCTCGAGCGGATCTACCACCTCGAGAAGGAGCGCGGACACGCGCGTGTGGTCGACATCGCGGAATCGCTCGCCTTCTCGCCGTCGTCGGTCACGCGCATGCTGAAGCGTCTCGCCGACGAGGGGCTCGTCGAGTACGAGCGCTATCGCGCCGTCGTGCTGACCGAGCGCGGGCGCCGGCTCGGGGAGCGGATCGCGGCGCGACACGCGAGCCTCGAGGCGTTTCTGCGCATGATCGGCGTCGAGGACGAGCACACGATCTGGCAGGACGTGGAGGGGATCGAGCACCACGTCTCGCCCGCGACCATGGAGGCGATTCGTACGCTGACCGCCTTCTTCGAACACGAACCGGCGTGCTACGAGCGGCTGCAGGCGTTCCGGCAACAGGCCGGCGAGGCGAGCGAGCCCTGAGAGCCATGCGCAAGGGCGCTCGCCACCCCGAGCTCGACGAGCGCGAGCCGCCGCGGCTCGATCCGCGGCTGTTCGGCGAACTCGGCCGCAGCGCGTTCCGGTGGACGCTGCTGTCGCTCGCCACGAGCTTCGGCGCACTGACCGTGGCGGCGCTGCGCGGCTGGCTCGGCGCGCCGGCGCCCATCGCCGCCTCGGCGCGCCCGGCGCTCGTCGGTGCGAGCGTATCGGCCATGTTGCTGTGGGCCGGCGCCGAACGCGGTCTGCGCGCGATCCGGCGCGACCGCACCGGCCCTGCAACGCGCGCCACGGGCCTCGCCGTGATCGCGACGGCGACACTATTCGGCTGCGAACTCGCGCTGCTCGTGCGGCCGGGACTGCCCGCCCCGGCGCGGGTGCTGCTCGCCGCCCACCTGCTCTACACCGTCGGTGCGGCCCCGCTCGCCGTCCACGCGCTGTGGCAGATCGGCCGCGACCGCTTCTGGAGCCTGCACCACCCGAGCCTGCACTACCTCGCGCTGCATGCGCGCTTTCTGCTCGCGTGCTGGCTCGTGCTGCTCGCGATCGCCAGTCTTTGATCGGCGCGGGATCTCAGGGTGCGGAGGTCTTGATCTGCAGGGCGTGGATCCGGCCGTCCATGGGGTAACCCACCGCCTCGTACACGAGCTTGTGCTGCTCGAGCAGACTGCGTCCCTCGAACGCCGGCGAGACGATCCGCACCGAGAAGTGGCCGCCGCCCGAGATCCGGGCCCCCTCGTGCCCGGCGTGCGCCGCGCTGTGGTCGTGAACCTCGAGTTCGACCGGCGCGAGCTTCTCGCGCAACCGCTGCTCGATCAGGGCGCGGGTTTCGGCGGTATCGTGCATCGGTCGACCTCGCTGCGGGCGCGCGGCCCCGACCTCGTCGAGCACCGGACATCGAGCGGGAACACCGCGCGGGGAGAACGAAGAAGAGGTGGTGGTTCCTGTAGGACTCGAACCTACGACCCGCTGGTTAAGAGCCAGCTGCTCTACCAACTGAGCTAAGGAACCACCGAACTGCAGCCGGGCGTATCATAGCGGCGGCTCGCGCCGACGCAAGGGGGCGCGACGCGCACCGCCACAACCCTCTCCCGCACAAGGAGAACGAACTCAAAACCGCGCGAGCGTCCACAGCAGCGCGAGGCGTGTGCGCCCGCGCACGTCGGTCTCGAGTTCGAGACGCGCGGTCCAGTTGCGCAGCCCGTCGTGGCGGTCGAAGGCGTGCAGCTCGAGCGTGCCGCGCACCGAGCGCAGCGGCACCGCGCGGCCGAGCGCGCCACGCAGCCGCACCCGCCCGTCGAGTTCGTAGCCCGCCATGCGCAACGGCCCCGCCGGCGACGCGGCCCGCCCCGCGAAGGCGTGCTCCCGGCGCCAGCGCTCGAACGATCCGCCCGCCGGCGCGCGGCCCACCGGAGGCGCCACGCCGAACCGTTCGCCGCGGTAGTGCACGCGCAGGTCGTTGTCCAGCCGCAGCGGGCCGAGCCGCAGGATCTCGGTCTGCTCGCCGAGCACGAGCCGCTGCCGCGCAAGCGCACGCTCCTCGCGCTGCCCCCGCCAGTAGGCGGGAAACGGGGCGGAGAACCAGGCGCTGCGGTTGACGTCGGCGCTGCGCAGTCGCTCCATCGCGTCGCGGTACGCCCCGAGCCCGAAGCAGGGATCGAGCCGGCGACGTGCGGCGATCTGTCGCTTGTGGCGGCTGCGGGCTGCCCGCAGCGCGCTGCGCTGTGCGTAGCAGTGCAGCCCGGCGAACACGACCGGCACGTGCTCGCGCGCCTCGGGAAGCTGCCAGCACGCGAGCAGGTCGCACCGGCCGGCCTCGAGCCCGTCCGGGCCCGGCTCGTCCACGAGCGGCAACGGCAGCACCGCCTCCACGAACGCGCGCAGCCGCTCTTCCTGCTGCCGACGACGCTCCGAGCGTTCGCGCACCTCCACCCGACTCCGCTCGAGCGCCGCCTCGAGCGGCCGCACCCCATGGTGCGGCGCACGCGACCGCTGCCCGCGCGCGGACCGCGCGGCGACCGTGGCCGACGCGTGCGGCTGTGGCTCGGCGGGCCGGCGCGCGAACGCGAGCGTCTGCGCCCACGCGCTCGCCGGCACGAGCACCGCGAGCACGAGCGCCAACACGAACCATCGGCGCACGCACCGCCCCCACGAACACGTCCGCCGCACCGTCCCGCGCCCCGCCTCGCCTCGCTCGCCGACCATCGCCCGCTCTCTCCCGCAACCGCACACCCAGGCTGCCCACCACGACACCACGCCACCGCGCGCCGGCGGCGAGCTGCCGCAGCGTGACCGTTCACCGAAGAGGAAGAACTGCCCCGCGGCCGCAGCCGGCCGCGCCACGCGATCCCCGCGGAATCCCACGCAAAAGAAGTGCCTGCCCGGCCGTGCGGAGATCCCCCCCGCACAACCCGTTCGGCACGGTGCCGTTGCGCTCTCGCTCCGCTGCCACTCGCACGACGACGCCGGCGCATGTTCGGTATAAATTGGGGTGGTGCTCCCGCGCAAACGGGCAGCCGCCCGCCCGCGCCACCCGACGCCGCAACACCATGCGTGGGCCCGCCCTGACGCGGCAAGGCGCCGCACGGCATGGCGGGGCGCCCGCACTTCGCCGCGCCCCGGCCGCAGCGCCGCCGCGCTCGCTTGACACCCCGCCCCACCCTCTCTAGAATCCGCGCGGCTGGGGGCGCCGCGAAGAGAGGAATACCGCCATGCGTCGCTATCGCGCGACTGTGCAGCACCTGTTGCTCACCGGCTGCCTGCTCGCCGTGTCCGCCCTCGGCAGCGGTTGCACCTA
>RFJN01000107.1 GCA_003694875.1 Planctomycetota bacterium
CGCGATCTCGGGGCCGCTGCACGGCTGGCTGCTGTTTCTCGGCGTGCTCGGGCTCGTGGTCGAACTGCTCCACCCCGGGCTCGTGCTGCCCGGTGTGCTCGGCGCAGCCTGCCTCGGACTCGCGCTGTTCGGCTCGCACGTGCTCGGTCTGCTCGACACCCTCGATGTGGCGCTGCTCGTGCTCGGGGCGGCGCTGCTGCTGCTCGAGGTGTTCGTGATCCCCGGCTTCGGAGCCGCGGGCGTGGCGGGCCTTGTCGCCTTCGCCCTCGGCGTGCTGCTCAGCCTGCAGCCGTTCGTGCTGCCCGATCCGAACGACCCCGCGCAGAAGGCGCTGCTGCTGCGCCACCTGCGGGGGCTGGCGTTCGGAGGCATCGGGTTGCTCGCCGCCTTGGCACTCCTTGTGCGTGTGCTTCCGCGCAGCCCGTGGCTGCACCGGCTCGTGCTGACCGGCGCCCAGCGACCCGAGGACGGCTACACCGTGGCCGCCCCCGATCGCGTGGCGCTGATCGGTCGCCGAGGGCGCGCACGCACCGCGCTGCGTCCGGCGGGCAAGGTGGAGATCGCGGGAGAGCCGGTCGACGCGGTCACCGAGGGCGACTGGATCGAGGCGGGTGCCGAGATCGAGGTGATCGGCACCGACGCCAACCGGGTTCTGGTGCGCTCGACGCACCGCAGGGGGGGGGAGAACGTGGCATGAGTGGTGTGTTGCTGCTCGGTCTGTTCGTCGCCGGACTGGCGCTCGTGATCGTCGAGATGTTCGTCCCCGGCGGGCTGCTCGGTCTGCTCGGCGCGGGCCTTCTCGCCTACGCACTGTACGAGACGTTCCTGCAGTACGGCGCCGCGACCGGCGTCGTGGCGTCGCTCGCCACCGCACTCGCCACGACGGCGGTGCTGTGGGTGGGACTGCGGCGCATGACGGTGCGCGAGCGGCTCGATCCCGAACGCGGCTACACGGTGAGCCGCCCTGAACAGGAGCGGCTGCTCGGGCACGAGGGGGTGACGATCACGCCGCTGCGCCCCTCGGGGCTGGCGCGCATCGACGGCCGCCGCGTCGACGTGGTGACCCGCGGCGAGCCTCTCGAGGCGGGCACGCGGGTGCGGGTGATCGACACCTCGGCGAACCGCATCGTCGTGAGAAAGGTCTGAGGCCCAGGGGGCTTTGGGGGGGAAGGAGTGGCGCGGTGAGCCGGCCGCGCGCGCCACACGTTGATCTGACGAAAGGGGGTATCGACATGTCGACTGTTGCGTTGCTGGGGCCATCGGGCGCGCTGGCGGTCGCCGACCTGATCGGCACGGTCAAGGAGTGGGGGCAGGTGCTGCTGCTCGCGGTGCTCGGCGTCGTGGCGCTCGTGGTTCTCGGGGCGTTCTTCGCCTACGGCTCGCTGTGGCTGCGCGCGCTGCTGTCCGGCTGCCGGGTGAGCCTGCTGAGTCTGGTCGGGATGCGGCTGCGCAAGGTCGATCCGCGGGTGATCGTGGACGCACGCATCATGACGACCAAGGCAGGGCTTCCGCTCAAGACCAACGACCTCGAGACGCACTACCTCGCCGGCGGGCACGTGCTGCGCGTCTGCCAGGCGCTCGTGGCCGCCTCCAAGGCGAACATCCACCTCACCTACGAGCGCGCGTGCGCGATCGATCTCGCGGGTCGCGACGTGCTCGAGGCGGTGCGCACCTCGGTGCACCCCAAGGTGATCGAGGTGCCCGATCCGCAGACGCTGCGCGGCCGCAGCACCGTCGACGCGGTGGCGAAGGACGGGGTGCAGTTGCGCGCCAAGGCGCGGGTGACGGTGCGCACCAACCTCGACCGTCTCGTGGGCGGTGCGACCGAGGAGACGATCATCGCGCGCGTGGGCGAGGGCATCGTGAGCACGATCGGTTCGAGCCAGACGCACAAGGAGGTGCTCGAGAACCCGGACCGGATCTCCAAGACGGTGCTCGACAAGGGCCTCGATGCCGGCACCGCGTTCGAGATCCTGTCGATCGACATCGCGGACGTCGATGTGGGCGAGAACATCGGCGCCAAGCTGCAGGCGGACCAGGCGGCGGCCGACCTCAAGGTGGCGCAGGCCAAGGCCGAGGAGCGGCGCGCCATGGCGGTCGCGCGCGAGCAGGAGATGCGCGCCGAGATCCAGGCCAACCGGGCGCGCGTGGTGCTCGCCGAGGCCGAGGTGCCCAAGGCGCTCGCGCAGGCGTTGCGCGAGGGCAACCTCGGGGTGCTCGACTACCTGCACATCCGCAACGTCGAGGCCGACACGGCCATGCGCCGCGGGATCGGCGGGGTGGACGACAACACCCCGATCGAGGAGTAGCGTCGGAGGACAGCCGTCGTGTCGGACTTCGTGGTCCTTCTACTGCTGACAATCGCCGTCGGGGTCGCAAGCTTTCTGTACGACGTCGTCAAGGCGCTGCGCAGCGCTCGAACGCTCGTACGGAACGCGCAACGCGAGGTGCGGGCGCGCGCTGCGCGCCCCCCGGCGCCGCGGCGTCGTCGCGCGGCCAGCCCGTCCCCCGGCGGACCCGCACGGGCAGGGGCGGCAGCGGGCCGCCGCGAACACCGCGTGGCCGAGAGGCCCGTGAACCGCGCCCTCTCCGAGCGCCCCACCCGCCCCGCGCCGACGCCCGACAGCGTCGAGGCGGCCGAGACGCCTGCCCCCCG
>RFJN01000519.1 GCA_003694875.1 Planctomycetota bacterium
CGCCGAGCGTCGCTCACAGCACGTCGAGTTCGACCTCGAGCTGCAGCCGCACCCCGTGCGTCTCGATCGCATACTGCAGCACGTCGCCGTGCCGCAGTCCCGCCGGCAGCCGCAGCTGCTCGCGCACCGGGTGCGGCCCGAGCGAGAACCGGAAGGGCAGCACCACGCCTCGGGCGGCGTGCTCGCGCGTGAGGTACGCCGTCGTGGCGATCCGGCCCGCGCCGATCACGCGCGCACTGCCGAGCGCGGGACGCAGGCCCGTGACCTCGCTCGCGCCGCGCGCTCCGCGCCGGTACAGCTCGGCGAGCACCTCGGCGAGATCCACCTCGGGGCCGAGGCCGAACCACGCCGCGATGTCCTCGAGCGCCGAGCGCCAGCGCGAGCGCTGCCGCTCGCGCCGCGCGTGCTGCTCGCTCGTGGTCTCCGGCCCCCCGCACTCGAGCGCCACCACCCGCTCGAACGCCGCGCGCACCGCGCGGAAGCGCTCGGCCGCGTCCGGCGCGTCGTTCAGATCGGGGTGGTAGCGGCGCGCGAGCCGGCGGTAGGCGCGCCGCACCTCGTCGGGGCCCGCACCCGGCTGCACCCCGAGCACCGCGTAGGGATCGGGCTGCGACATCGTGTCTCCGCACCTCGGCGAGCTGGCTTCGAGTGCAGCCTAGCCGCAAGGCACAGCGCCCGCCACGGCCGGGGCCGCGGCGGGCGCTGCCGGTGGTTGCCGTGCGCTGCGCGCGCTAGTTCTGCAGCACCTTGCGCAGCTCCTCGGTCAGCCGCGGCACGATCTCGAACAGATCGCCCACGATCCCGTAGTCGGCGATCTTGAAGATCGGCGCGTCGGGATCCTTGTTGATCGCCACGATGCAGCCCGAGGTGCGCATGCCGGCGATGTGCTGGATCGCGCCGGAGATGCCCACCGCGATGTAGAGCTTGGGGCTGACGGTCTTGCCGGTCTGGCCCACCTGGTCGCTGTGCGGCCGCCAGCCGGCGTCGACCACCGCGCGCGAGGCGCCGACCGTGGCGCCGAGCACGTCGGCGAGTTCCTCGAGCAGCTGGAAGTGCTCCGGTCCCTTCATCCCGCGGCCGCCGGACACGATGATCGAGGCCTCGGTCAGATCGGCCCGCTCGCCGGCGGTCTGCCGCGTCTCGAGCACCTTCGCGCTCGGACCCTCGAGCACCGGCTGCGCCTCGCTCACCTCGGCGCTGCCCTCGCCCTCGCTCACCTCGAAGTTGTTGGGCCGCAGCGACACCACCGCCACATCGCTCTCGAAGCCCACATCGATCAGCGCCTTGCCGGCGTAGACCGGGCGGGTGACGAGCAGCTTGCCATCCTCGACCCGCACGCCGGTGGCGTCGGCGGCGTAACCCGCCTCGAGGTGGGCCGCCACGCGCGGGCACAGATCCTTGCCCGCGGCGGTGGCGCTCGCCACGATGACCGCAGCGTCGTGCTCGCGCGCGAGCGCGGCCACGGTGCGGCCGTAGATGTCGCCGTTGTAGTGCGCGACCGCCGCGTCGCCGATCGCGCGCGCCGTACGGGCGCCGTACCGCCCGAGCCCCGCGGCCGCATCCGCGGCCCCCGATCCCATCACCACCGCGACGCAGCCGCCGCCGAGTGCGTTCGCAATGCGCGCGCCCTCGCTCACCGCCTCGAGCTGGGTGCGCTTGATCTCACCGTCGTGGCACTGCACGAAGGCGATCACGTTGTTGCCCATGGTTGCGCTCCTTGTCCGCGTGTCCTCGATCCTGCCCTCCGACGCCGTCCGGCGGGCTCAGAGCACCTTGCACTCCTCGCGCAACAGCCGCACGAGCTCGGGCACCGCGTCCGGCCCCTCGCCCACGATCCGGCCGCCCTCGCGCGCGGGCGGATACCGCATCTCGACGATCGTGGTCTTCTCGGGTGCGATCGCCACCTCGGGGTTGTGGATCTTCTTCTTCTTCGCCTTCATGATGCCTTTGAGCGAGGCGTAGCGCGGCTCGTTGAGCCCCTTGTTCGTGGTGAGCACCGCCGGCAGCCCCACCTCGAGCACCTCGACTCCACCCTCGATCTCGCGTTCGACCCGCAGCGTGTCGCCATCGCGCTCGAGCTTGACGATGTCGCTCACGCACGGCAGCCCGAGCAGCGTCGCCACCATGGGGCCGGTCGCCATGGCCTGCGCGTCGACCGACTGGCGGCCGCACAGGATCAGATCGGGCTTCGGATCGAGCTGTGCGATCGCGTCCGCGAGCGTGCGCGCGGTGCTGAACGCGTCACGCAGCGAGCGGTCGTCGACGATATGGAACGCCTCGTCCGCGCCCATGGCGAGCGCGGAGCGGATCGTCTGCGTGGCCTCCTTCGGCCCGAGCGTCATGATGCGCACGCTCCCCTCGCCGGCCGCCTCCTTGAGCTGCAGCGCCGCCTCGACCGCGAACTCGTCGTACGGGTTGAGCACGAACTGCAGCCCCGAGGGGTCGATCTGCTTGCCGTCGGGGGCGATCGTGATCTTGCTCGCGGTGTCCGGCACCCGCTTGATCAGCACGAGCGTATGCATACGTCTTCCTCTCCCGGTCCTCGCGGCCGCGTGCGCGCGCCGCCTCGCCTACTTGAACGCGTCGATCCCCGTGAGCTGCTTGCCGAGGATCAGCGTGTGGATCTCGTGCGTGCCCTCGTAGGTGATCACGCTCTCGAGGTTCGCCATGTGGCGTCCGCACTGGTACTCGTGCGTGATGCCCGAGGCGCCGAGGATCTGGCGCGTCGCGCGCGCGATCTCGAGCGCCCAGTACACGTTGTTGCGCTTGGCCATCGAGATGTGCCACGGCTTCGCCTCGCCGCGCTCCTTGAGCCGGCCCACCCGCAGCGCGAGCAGCTGCGCCTTGCTGATCTCGGTGGCGAAGTCGGCGAGCTTGGCCTGCGTGAGCTGGAAGCCCGCGATCGGCTTGTCGAACTGTGTGCGGTGCTGCGCGTACTGCAGCGCCTCGTCGAAGCACGCCTGCATGGCGCCCACCGCGCCCCACGCGATCCCGTAGCGCGCCTGGTTGAGGCAGCTCAGCGGCCCGCGCAGCCCCTCGACCTCGAGCACGTTCTCGTCCGGCACCTCGACATCGTCGAAGATCAGATCCGAGGTCACACTCGCCCGCAGCGACCACTTCTTCTCGATCTCGGGCGCGCTGAAACCGGGCGTGCCCTTCTCGACGAGGAAGCCGCGGATCGAGCGCGCGTCCTCGCCGGTCTTCGCCCACACGATCGCCACGTCCGCGATCGTGCCGTTGGTGATCCAGCGCTTGGTGCCGTTGAGCACCCAGCCGCCGTCGATCCGCCGCGCCCGCGTCTCCATGCCGCCCGGATCGGAGCCGTGGTCCGGCTCGGTCAGCCCGAAGCAGCCGATCTTGCGCCCGGCCGCCATGTCCGGCAGAAAGCGCTGCTTCTGCTCCTCGGTGCCGAAGCGCCAGATCGGGTACATGCACAGCGAGCCCTGCACCGATGCACAGCTGCGCACCCCCGAGTCGCCGCGCTCGAGCTCCTGCATGATCAGCCCGTAGGCCACCGATCCGAGCCCCGCGCATCCGTAGCCCTCGAGATTCGGGCCGAAGAAGCCGAGCTCGCCCATGGCAGGGATCAGCTCGGTCGGGAACGTGCCGGCGCGGAAGTGCTGCTCGATCACCGGCAGCACGCGGTCGGTCACGAAGCTGCGCGCAAGGTCGCGCACGAGCCGCTCGTCCTCGCTCAGCTCCGCGTCGAGGGACAGAAAGTCGAGTGCGTGGTAGGCCACGGCGCATCTCCGAATCCGAAACAAAGACCGGCGAGTCTACGGTTCGTGACACGCAGCGTCAACCGC
>RFJN01000520.1 GCA_003694875.1 Planctomycetota bacterium
ATCGAGGCGAGGTTCCACAGCACGTTCACCCCGGCGAGCCCCGCGCCCCGGATCACGAACGACAGGTAGGCCGGCGCCATGGAGAAGCTCGCCGCGAGCACGAGCGGCGACAGCGCCAGCACCCCGAAGGCGCGCACCCCCACCCGCACGGGCCCGAGTCGGTCGACGAGCCGGCCCCACAGCGGCAGGCACGCCATGTTCGCGAGTCCGAACGCGCCCTGCTTGGCGATCGACGCCTCGAGGTAGCCGGCGCCGAGGTGGCGCACGAGAAAGACGGGGATCACGGGCTGGAGCAACATGAACGCGAGCCCGTAGAGAAAGAAGGCGATCTCGAAGCGGCGAAACCGCGGCTCGTCGCGCAGGATTCCCACGCTGGCGCGCACCGACTCCCGCACCTCGGCCCATGCCGCACCGATCGAACGCACCCCGCTGCGCATTCCCCAGCGGCTGCGCTGGCGGCGGATCCGGATCCGCGCCATGAGGTGAGTCGAGAGAATCCCGATCGCCGCGCCGCACACATACACCCAGCCGAAGTGGTCCGGGTGGCGCTCGAGCCAGGCGCCCGCCGCCAGCGCGGTGAGCACCCCCGCGAGCGAGGCGGCAGCCGCGACGAGCCCGTAGATCCGGCCGCGCACGTGCGCGGGGTAGTTGGCCTGCAGGATCGTGTTGCGCGCCGGCAGCGTGACACTGTACGAGGCGGCACTCAGTCCGAGCAGCACGAGGAACGCCCAGGGCTCGCGCACCCACGGCATGAGCAGCAGCGGAGCGCGGCCGAGCCAGCCCGCGGCCAGAAAGAACGGGCGCTTGGCGCGGCCCACCATGAGCCCCGAGACGAGCGGGGCGAGCACGAGCGCGAGCGGGAAGAGGATCGCCAGCAGCGTGACCTGCGCGTCGCTGCCCCCGAGCCCCTTGACCAGCACCACGTCGCCAAGCCCGAGCAGCAGCGCGAACAGCGCCCCGTCGCAGATCGCCGCCGGCAGGTGGTGGCGCAGCGTGTAGCGCGCATAGAAGCCGAGCGAGCCGGTGCGCTTGCGCCTCCGGGCGTCAGACACCGCCGCCTGTCCCCCGGCCGCGCCCATCCGCGTATCGAGCCCGAAGGGCGCCTGCCACTGCGGTGCCGGTTCGGCCGAGCGGCGTCACCCCGCCATCTGCAGCTTCTTCGCGCGCTGCGAGCCGCCGCCCTCGCGCTGCTTCTTCTCGTTGTACTTCTTGACCCAGGCCTCCCACGACTTGCCCGCGGCGAAGTCCTTGCCGGTCTTCTCCACGCGCTGCACCCGGGCGAGCGCAAGGCTGCGGCGCTCGCCGGTGGCCGGGTCGAAGTAGCGCACCTCGCCGTCGTGCAGATCGAAGGCGTAGCCGACCACGGTACTGCCATCCTCGAGGGTGAAGGTCACGTCGCCGCGGTAGTCGATCGCCTCGAGCAGCGCGTGCTCGATCGTGCCGGGCTCGACCGCGTCGAGGAAGGTGCGCGCACGGCCGGTCACCGGCGGGATCTCGGCGCGCCGCGGGTTCGCGCCGTCGATGCCCGCGATCGTGGCACGCACCGTGGCCAGGAAGCCGCCGAGCGAGCGGAAGGTGTGGTCGACCGCGGTCGGCTCGTGGCCGCAGTGCACCATGCAGTTGGCGCACTTGGGATTGCCGGAGGCGCGCCCGTAGTTGGACCACTCGGTCTCCTCGAGCAACTGTTCGAACGTCTCGGCGTACCCCTCCTGCAGCAGATAGCAGGGCTTCTGCCAGCCGAAGATCGTGTAGCACGGGTTGCCCCACGGGGTGCACTCGTAGTGGCGCTGCCCCATGAGGAACTCGAGAAACAGCGGCGAGTGGTTGAACTTCCAGGACTTCTTCGGGCGGTGGAACAGCTTGCGGAACAGCTCGAAGGTCTTCTCGCGCGACAGGAAGCTGTTCTGGTCGGGCGCCTTGGAGTAGCTGTAGCCGGGCGAGACCATCATGGACTCGACCCCGATCTCGGTCATGCGGTCGAAGAAGCGGCGGGTGCTCTCGGGATCGGCGTGCTCGAACAGCGTCGTGTTGGTCGTGACGCGGAAGCCCATCTCGACCGCGAGTCGGATCGCCTCCTCGGCCTTGTCGTACACCCCCTCGCGACACACCGAGAAGTCGTGCGCATCGCGTTCGCCGTCCATGTGCACGCTGAAGGTGAGGTACTTCGTGGGTCGGAAGCGTCCCGCCTCGAGCGCCTTCTTGAGCAGCAGCGCGTTCGTGCACAGGTAGATGTACTTGCGCCGCTCGACGAGCGCCTGCACGAGCGCGTCGATGTGGCTGTACAACAGCGGCTCCCCGCCGGGAATGCTCACGATCGGAGCGCCGCACTCGTCGACCGCGCGCAGTGCGTCCTCGAGCGGCATCTCCTTCTTGAGCACATGCCCCGGATACTGGATCTTGCCGCAACCGGCGCACGAGAGATTGCAACGCAGCAGCGGCTCGAGCATGAGCACGAGCGGATAGCGCCGGCGCCCGCGCAGCCGCTGCTTCAGTACGTAGCCGGCGACGGTCGCCATCTGCGAGATCGGAACGGTCATGCCCCTGCCCTCTTTCTGCGCCCGGCGGCGCGCTTGCGATCGCAACGATCCTAGCCCCCCGCCCCGTCATGTCAATCGACGCACAGCTCGCCCGGCACCTTTCCGCGGCCGGGTCGTCGGTGTCCGGCGAGCGCCGCGCTTGCCCGCTCCGCTATACTGGCCGCCCTTTGCCGCGAACGACACGCATACGAGGAGAGACGCACCGTGCAGCCTGTCGACATCGTCCTGATTCCCGGAGACGGCATCGGCCCCGAGGTGACCGACGCCACGCGCGAGGTACTCGAGGCGGCCGGCGCCCCGATTCGCTGGCACGTGCACCACGCCGGCACGAGCGCGCTCGAGCACAGCGGAGAGCTGCTGCCCGAGGCGACGCTCGAGGCGATCCGCACCCACGGGGTGGCGCTCAAGGGGCCGTGCACGACACCGGTGGGCGGCGGCTTCACGTCGGTGAACGTGGCGTTGCGCAAGCAGCTCGATCTGTATGCCGCCGTGCGCCCGGTGCGCAACCTGCCGGGGGTGCGCACGCGCTTCGACGGGGTCGATCTCGTGGTGATCCGCGAGAACACCGAGGGGTTGTACAGCGGGATCGAGAACGAGATCGTTCCCGGGGTGGTCACGAGTCTGAAGGTCGCCACCGAGCGCGCCAGCACCCGCATCGCGCGCTGGGCGTTCCGCTACGCGGCGAACCGCGGACGCCGCCGGATCACCGTCTTCCACAAGGCCAACATCCTGAAGCTGTCCGACGGGCTGTTTCTGCGGTGCGCGCGCGCGGTGCGGCCGACGCAGCCGGAGATCGAGTACGACGAGTTGATCATCGACGCCGGCTGCATGCGGCTGGTGCAGGACCCGACGCGCTTCGACGTGCTGCTGCTCGAGAATCTCTACGGTGACGTCGTCTCCGACCTGTGCGCGGGCTTCGTGGGTGGACTCGGGGTCGTGCCCGGGGCGAACTTCGGCGACGAGCACGCGGTGTTCGAGGCGGTGCACGGCTCGGCGCCCGACATCGCGGGCCAGGGGGTCGCGAATCCGCTCGCGCTGTTCATGACCGCCGCCATGATGCTCAACCACCTCGCCGAGACCCGCGGGCTCGACTGGTGCAGCGAGGTGGCGG
>RFJN01000108.1 GCA_003694875.1 Planctomycetota bacterium
ACCCAGTGGCCGTTCTTGCGCGATCGGCGGATCGACGCCTACGCCGATCTGCAGCGCCGGTACGTGGGGCTCGAGCCGGAGCCGCGGGCGCGGTGAGTGCGTCGCCGGCGCTCGGCGAGGCGTTCACGCCGCGCATGCCTGCCGAGTGGGAGCCGCACCGCGGCACCTGGCTCGTGTGGCCACACAACGACGAGACGTGGCCCGGCCGGCTCGAGGCGGTGCAGCAGGCGTATGCGCACATGATCGCCGCGCTGGCGCCCGGCGAGTGGGTGTTCGTCGTCGTGGCGTCCGAGGAGCACCGCCGGACGCTGTTCGCGTGTCTCGAGACGCATGCGGGGTGGCAGCGGTGGAAGGATCACGTCCGCGTGCTGCACTGGCCCACCAACGACAGCTGGGTGCGCGACACGGGCCCCACCGCGGTGCTGGCGGAGCGGGCCGACGGGGCGCCGGGCGGCGGACCGCGCTTTCGGCGCGCGCACGTCTGCTGGCGCTTCAACGCCTGGGGGGGCAAGTATCCGCCGTGGGACGACGACGACGCGCTCGCGGGGCGGATCGCCGCCTGGCTCGGAGAGCCCGCGATCGAGGCGGATCTGGTGCTCGAGGGCGGTTCCATCGACGTCGACGGGGCGGGGACGCTGCTCACCACCGAGCAGTGCCTTCTGCACCCCAACCGCAATCCCGGACTCGATCGCGCCGCGATCGAGGCGCGGCTGCGCGCGCTGCTCGGGATCGAGCGGATCGTGTGGCTGGGGGAGGGGATCGTCGGCGACGACACCGACGGGCACGTCGACGACGTGGCGCGCTTCGTCGACCGCGAGACGATCGCGGTCGCGGTCGAGCCCGATCCGGGCCACCCCAACCACGCGCCGCTCGCCGACAACCTCGAGCGGCTGCGGGCGCTGCGCACCGTCGAGGGACGGCCGTACCGGATCGTCGAGCTGCCGCAGCCGCCGGACGTGCTGTCGCCCGACGGCGATCCGCTGCCGGCGAGCTATGCGAACTTCTACGTGGCCAACGGCGTCGTGCTCGTGCCGGCCTACCACCCCGACACCGACGCCCGCGCGCTCGCGGCGCTGCGCGGCTGCTTCCCCGAGCGGCGCGTGGTGGCGATCCCGAGTCGCGATCTCGTGCTCGGTCTCGGGGCGGTACACTGCTTGACCCAGCCGTTGCCCGCGCTATGAATGGGGGCGACCGATCGCCCCCTCGTCGTGAGGAATCGCCATGCGTGTCGACGCCGGCTCCCCGCCGGAGATGCCCGAGCCGCTCGAGCCCGACGCCGGCGAAGAGGCGCTGCTCGAGGAGGCAGCCGACGGAGCGGATGGGGAGCTCGCGCTCTCGCGCGGCACCGGAGCGCCCGGCGCACTCGAGACACCGCAGCGGCCCGAGGCGGGGCTGTCCGCCTCGGTGGGGGAGGCGGGGCTCGACGCGCAGGCGACCGACAGCCGCGGCCGTAGCGCGAGCGTGTCGAGCGCCGGCGGCTCGATCGAGCTGGGCGTCGCGCGCGCCGGCGACGGCGAGAGCAGCTCGGGTTCGATCGGCTTCATTCCGGGCTGGGTGTCGCTGGCGCTCTCGCGCGAGCGCCCCGAGGCGGACGGCGGGCTGCGCTCGCGTTCGGTGACGGTCGCCGGCTGGTCGGACTCGGCGTACCTGGGCGTCGGGGAGAGCCGCGCCCACAACGGCATCACCACCCGCCGCAGCGGCGGAGGGGCGGGGTTGCTCGATCGGGAGGTGCGGGATCTCGGCCCGTACGCCGGCGCCGATCCGGCGCTGCAGGGCCGTCGCCGCGTCGAGCTGCACCGCAGCCGCGGGCTGACCCTGCTCGGCTCGACAGGGCGGCTGCTCGGCGAGACGGTCGGCGCGGGCGTCCGTCTGAGCGGCAGCCGCGGCGACGAGGTGATCTACCGCACCCACCTCGCGCCCGAGCAGGCCGACGCGGTCTTGTACGGCGAGCGCGGGGCGGCGCGCTTCGTGGCCGACAAGCTGCGCGCGCTCGGTGTGAAGTCCGAACCGCTCGAGCCGCCGCCGATCGACGACCCCGACGTGCTGCAGGTGGGCGACGAGCTGATCGTGCGCACCAGCGGCAGCGTGACCGGCGGTCTCGGGGTCGGAGCACTCGGGGCGGGTGTGGGGGCGCACGTGACGGTGCGCGGCGATCTCGAACTCGCCGCGCGGCGCATCGATGCGCACCACGTCCAACTCTCGATCGAACCGGTGTCGGTGCGCGGGGTGGACGCCGAGATCGGGCTGCCGGGGCTGCTCGAGGCGGACGCCGAGGCGCTCGAGGCGCTCGGGCTGCGGCAGAGCTTCGTGTTCGACCTGCGGCAGCCGGCCGCGCGTGAGGCGTACGCGCGCATGATCGAGGGGCGACTGCCCGGGGCGTTCGTCGGGGCGCGGCGTGGCGAGCCCGACGCGGCCGCCGCCGGGGCAGGGGCGAGCGAGCTTGCCGGTGCGGTGCGCGACGAGGTGTTGCCGCCCGGTGTCGAGCGGGTGGCGGTGCAGCGTACCGAGGCGTGGCGTCGGCGCGTGGGCGGCGGGCTGCGCTGGGGGCCGATCGATCGGTTGTGGGGCTTCGCCGCGCTCGGCGCCGACCGGCTGCGCACCGGCAGCGACACCGTCGTCACCGACGGGCGGCGTACCCTCGAGGTGCTCGATCGCGGGATCGAGTCGCGGCGGCAGGTGCTGCTCAGCGGCGAGGAGTCGCTCGGGGTGCGGGGGGCGGTGCGGACGCGCACCGCGATCGCGGATGATGGCAGCGCCACGCGGCGGCTCGACGCGCTCGCGCTCGAGGCCGTGTTCGCCGACAGCCGCGTGCGCGGGCGCGAGCTGAACGACGAGGTGATCGAGCAGATCAACCGCCGGTTCGGCACCGCGATCGAGCCGTTCTCGCTGCCGGTGCAGGGGCGGGAGGAGCGCGAGGTGCGGCTCGCGCGGACACTCGGGGCCGGTGACCTGGCGCGGATCGCGGCGGCGGACGAGGGACGGATCGAGCTTGCGGCCGAGCGCTCGGAGATCGATCGTGAGGAGATCGTGCAGCTCGTGCGCACGCTCGGCGAGAGCGAGGATCCGATCGCTCGCGCCGAGCGGGTGCGCGACTGGGTGGCCGACCGGGGGCTCGCCGCCATGGCGGCGGTGTGTGCGCTCGCGGGCGACGAGCCGCCGCGAGTCGAGACCACGAGTTCGCAGTACACCGCACCGCTCGAGACGCTCGAAAAGCTCGCGTTCCGCTACCGCGAACCGATCGCGGCCGACGCGAGCAACGAGGCGCTGTGCGAGCGCTGGGAGGCGGTGGAGACGCTGCTCGAGGCGATCGGGCGCGGGCGGGCGCGCGCGGCCGACGATCCCCTGCTCGACGACGCGCGCCGGCGCGAGATCGACGAGGCGCTTGCCCAGGCGGCCGAGCGGGCACGGGCGCTGCTCTCGGTCGCGCACCTGGCTCCGGCCGAGCGCCGCGCCATGTACGAGCGGCTCGATGCGGGCTGGACCACCGCGCGCGAGTACCGGATCATGGCGCAACTCGAGGCAGCGGGTCTGGAGTCGAACCCGTGAGCGCGGACGCGATCGCCCCGGAAGACGCGGCGCTGCTTGCCACGTTCGAGCGGTTCGTTGCCGCGGTGCAGCGCGGGGATCTCGCGGCGTTCGAGGCGCTGTGTGCGGCGGACGTGAGTCCGCAGCGCGCGGTGTTCGAGCGCGACAGCGCGCGCGTGCGCGAGGGCGGCTGGCGGCTCGCGGCGCGGGAGATCCGGCGCGAGGGCGAGGTGGGCGAGGTCGTGTTCGAGCTGCTCGGCCCCGACGGCGCGCGGATCGACACCGCGAGCGTCACCTTCACCCGCGAGCCCGGCGGCTGGCGGCTGCGCTCGCTGTAGCGACAGCGCCACGAACAGCGAGGCGGGTCGGTCTGCCGCCCGCCGTGGGGGACGGGCGCGGGCTCACACCCCCCCGTGCTTGGTGGGCGGGGTGTGTTCTGTGTCAACGCCGGCACCGAGCTGGTGCAGCGCTGCGAGGATCCGCTCGAGAAGCTCCGCCGCGGGCGGATCGCCCACGATCCCGCTCTCCTCTTCGGCGACCATGCGCTCGCGCGCGTCGTACTCCAGCTGCCGAAGGCAGGCGATCTTGTCGTCGCGCGACAGCGC
>RFJN01000109.1 GCA_003694875.1 Planctomycetota bacterium
GCGCCCGGCATGGAACACCAGATCGAGCGTGTAGCGGCACAGCGTCGCACCCGAAGACGCCACGTGCTCGCCCTCCACGCGCACCCGCACCCGCAGCGGGCCGCGATCGAGCACGCTCATGCGCCGCACGCGTTCGCCCCGGTACACGACCGCGGGACTTCCCGCGCCGGTGACCACGATCCCCGAGGCGGGGTCGGGCGCGACGAGTTGCCGCTGCCCGATCCACACCTCGTCGAACAGGCGGAACGGCGCACTCGCGAGCCGGAAGCGCGCCGGCCCGGTCTCGATCTCGAGACCGGTCTGCAGCGTGCGCACCTGCACCGACTGCGCCGGCGCGGGGTTGGCCCCGCCGCCCGCCCGCAGGCGGTAGCGCACCGTGCCGTTCGCCGGCACGTCGGCCTGGAAGTCGCACAGAAGCCAGCGGATCGAACCGTCGGGCCAGCGCCCCTCGACCCGGAACTGTGCCGGTACCGGCCGACCGCGGGGGTCGGCGATCCACAGCGCCGCGGTGTCGCGCACCGCCCCCGGCGCGAGCGGCAGTCCCGAGGTGACGGGTTCCGCCACGCGCGTCACACCGGCGCGTTCCTCGAGCGTCAGCGGCACCTCGAGCGCGATCGCCCCACCGCTTCCGCCACCGGCACCGCCACTTCCACTGCCCGCGCCACCGGCACCCGAGGTGGCCGTCGTGCCCGCGCCGCCGCCGGCACACCCCACGAGTCCAAGCGCGAGCACCACCGCCCACGCTCCCCTCGACACCGCTCGTGCCACGCCACCCCTCCTGCCCCGAGAATTTGTCAGACATACCAAAAGCGCAGGCTCCATTCCATGACGGGCATGGTGCAAGTCTTGTTTCCGCGCGTGTGAGGCGCTACGTTCCTGTCGGAGAGCCGATAGCGCGTTCGCGGGGATCCGCCCGTCGGCCCGCACCGCTTCGAGGCCGTGTGGTCCGTCCCCCGCATGCCTCCAGGCGATCGATCCCGGAAAACACGAGAGATCCCATGGCTACGGTGCAGCGATCCCATGCGACCGAACGGACAGCGAGCGCGCCGCGACCGCCGGCGCCCACCGCACCGATGTGGTCCGTGGTGCATCGCGGCGGCGTTCACGGCAGCCCGCAACCACGACGCGCCGCGTGTCCCGGCAGCTGGCGCGGCTTCGCGGCGCAGACCGCGCTCGTGCGCACGATCGAGTGGCTGACCGCGAGTCGGCTGCACTCCCGCTACCGCGCCATGCTCGCCTTCGACCGGCTGCCGCGGGCGAGCCGCCGGCGGCGACGCGAGCGGCGGCTCGCGGCGTTGCTTCGCCAGGCGCGACGCCGGGTGCCGCTGTGGCGCGAGCGCCTCGCCCACCTCGGTCCGGCCGCACTCGCCGATCCGATCGCGTCTCTCGCCACGCTGCCGCCGCTCACCAAGGACGATCTGCGCGAGGGGTTCCCGCAGCGTCTCGTCGATCCCGTCCACAGCCACAACACCCGCATGGTCTCGTCCTCGGGCACCGCCGATCGCGTCTCGCTGATCCACGACTTCGACAAGCGCGATACGGCACGCGCGGCGGAGTTGCGGGTGCTGCACCGCCTGCTCGGCCGCCCGCTCGGAGGCCGCAGCGTCGAGCTGCCGCCCGACGCGTGCAACATCCTGTGCGGCATCGAGGACCCGCAGGCGCAGCCGGTCTCGGCGCTGCTGCGGCGCGCGCTGTTCGGTGCCGATCCGACCGCGCGCGAGCAGGCACGCCGGGCGCTGCGCGGACGGCTTGAGCGCTCGGCGCTGTTCGCCCGCACGGTGCTGCCCCCCCTCGCTCCCGCTCCCTGGCCCGACCTCGTCGCGCAACTCGACGATCGGCTCGACCGGATCGCGGCCCTGCGCCCCCGGCTTCTGCGCGGCCTGCCGCTGTACCTCGTGTGGCTCGCGCAGCGCGCCGAACAGCGCGGTATCACGCTGCCCGGGCTCGAGCGGATCGCACCGTTCGGCGGCCTGCTGTCGCCACACATGGCGGCGCGGGTGGAGCGTGCGTTCGGCGCGCGCTTCGTCAACGCCTACGGCAGCTCCGAACTCGGTTCGGTCGCGGTGGGCTGCGGCCACTCGCCGTTCATGCACCTGTTCGAGGACCTGTTCATCGTCGAGATCGAGGACGGGGGGCGACCGGTACCGGACGGCCAACCCGGACGGCTGCTGATCACCGACCTGTCCAACCGCGCCATGCCGCTGCTGCGCTACGCGCCCGGCGACGTGGCGATCCGGCTGCGCGGCCCATGCCCGTGCGGTCTCGACACCGAACGGATCCTCGTGTGCGGCCGCGAACAGGAGCGGCTCACGAGCGCAGCGGACGACGCGGTCGACGCGATCGAACTGCTCGATCTCGCGTTCGCACACCCCGCGCTGATCAACGTCGCCTACGAGCAGCGCGGCGATCGGCTCACCGCCCGGGTCGTCACGCTCGAGCGCGGCGACGAGATCTGCCGCTCGCTCGCGGCCTCGCTCGCCGCGCGCTTCGGCCCGCGGGTGCGCGTGCGCACCACGACGGTGCTGCGTCCCGAGGCGAGCGGCAAGTACCGCACCGCCCGGCGGAGCGCGCGGCCATGAAGCCGGGCAGCGAACCACTGCGCGCCCGCTTTCCGGCGCTACGCACAAGCCCCCCGCCGATCTATCTCGACAACGCCGCCACGACGCAGAAACCCGACACCGTGATCGAGGCGGTGCGCGAGGCGCTCGAGAGCGCGGGGGCGGTGTCGCGCGCGGTGCACCCGCTCGGGCACGCCGCGACCGAACGCTACGAGGCGGCGCGCGAGCGGGTGGCGGAGCACCTCGGCGTCCCGCCGCACGAGATCGTCTTCACCCGCAACACCACCGCGGCGATCCACCTCGTGGCCTGCGGCTGGCCGGCCGACGGAGCGGTCGTGGCGAGTCGCGCCGAGCACCACGCGAACCTGCTGCCGTGGCGCGAGCGGCTGCTGCCCCTCGCACCGCGGCCGGACGGGCGCTTCGACGTCGACGCCCTGCGCGAACAGCTGCAGCGCGAACGCGTCAGCCTCGTGGCGCTGCAGCACGCCTCGAACGTCACGGGGCTCGGCACCGACCTCGACGCGGTCGTCGATCTCGCCCACCGCCACGGCGCGGTGGTGCTGCTCGATGCGGCGCAGACCGCCGCGCACCGGCCGCTCGAGGTCGAGCGGCTCGGGGTCGATCTGCTCACGTTCAGCGGACACAAGATGTACGGTCCGGAGGGGGTCGGCGTCCTGTGGGGGCGGACCGAAGTCCTCGAGCGCATCCGGCCGGTGCAGATCGGCGGCGGCACGGTGCACGCCGTCTCCGAGACCCTCGAGCCCGCCTGGCGCGAGGTGCCGTGGCGCTTCGAGGCGGGCACCCCCGACGTGGCGGCGGCCGCCGGCCTGGCCGCAGCCCTCGATCTGCTCGAGGATCTGGGCTTCGACGCGATCGCGGCGCACGAACGCGCTCTCGTGGCGCAGCTGCACTCGCAGCTCGAGCGCCGGGTGCCGCAGCTTCGCTTCGCCGTGCCGCACGATCCCGACAGTTGCGGGCCCGTCTCCTTCTGGGTGCCGGGACTCTCCCCCCACACCCTCGCGAAGGCGCTCGGCGACGCCGCCGGGATCTGTGTACGCAGCGGCTACCACTGCGCCGAGCCGCTGCACCGCGCGCTCGAGCTGCCGCCGACCCTGCGCGTGAGCGTCGGTGTCTACAACACCAGCGTCGAGATCGAACGGTTCGTCGACACCCTCGCCGAACTGCTGCAGCTTCACGGGCTGTGAGTTCGCGTGCGCGGCGTCAGCGCCGCGGCTCGGCCGACTGCTCCGCGTTCTCGGAGCCCGCTCCGAGCGCCGCGCGCGCCCGCTGCACGATCGGCCCCTCGACCGGCAGCTGCGCCACGCGCTCCCACAGCGCGCGCGCCCGCACGGCGTCGCCGCCTCGATCGGCGAGACGGGCGGCGTGGTAGAGCGCGAACGCCGCGAGCGCCGGTTCGCTTCCGGCCCCGATCCGCTCGAGACGCCCGATCTCGAGGGCGTCGGCGACCGCCCTCGACTCGCCCGCCGACGGCGCGCGCACGAGCGGGATCGGCTTGAGCGTCGCCAGCACGAGCGGTCGCGGTCGCGAACGCGCGAGCAGCGCGTGGAACGCCTCCACCGCGAGCGGGTGGTCGGGAAACCGCAGCACGAGCGACTCGAGCAGCGCCCGGCGCCGCGGTGGGGGCGCCGCCCGCGCCCGCCGGTACAGCGCCACCGCCTCCTGCTGTCCCCGCAGCCGCGCCACCGCCTCGATCTGTCGCTCGAGCCGCCGGTCGTGTGGTGCGGTGACCATGAGGGCCTCGAACGCCCGC
>RFJN01000521.1 GCA_003694875.1 Planctomycetota bacterium
ATCCACGACATCCACTGCCGACCCGAGCCGATCCGGCCACCGAGCCCGCGGCGGAACAGCGGTAGCATGCGGGCGAGTGCACCGCCCTCGGGCGCGAGCACGATGCCGATCCGCGGCGTCACCACCCGCAGCCCGAGATCCCGCGCCCGCAGCGCCTCGCTCTCCCACGCGCGGCACACCCCGGCGAGAAAGCCTTCGCCCGGCGTCGACGCCTCGGTCAGCACCTCGTCGCCCCGGTCGCCGTAGTAGCCGATCGCCGACGCGGAGACGAGCACCGGCGGCGGGGTGGGCAACCCCCGCAGCGTCTCGACGAGCCGACGCGTCCCGAGCACCCGACTGTCCCGGATTGCCCGCATGCGTGCCCGGCTCCAGCGACCCGCCGCGAGCGGCTCGCCCGCGAGGTGGAACACCACCTCCACCCCCTCGAACGCCTCGGCGGGCGGGGGCTCGTGGGGCGGCCGCCACCGGTGGAACTCGACGTTACCGAGCCGCTGCCGCGCCCGCTCGGGATCGCGGCCGAGCACCACCGCGCCGCCGAGCGCGCGCACGAGCCCGCGGCCGATCAGCCCCGTCGCTCCCGTCACGAGCGCTCGCATGCACACCCTTCCCGGTCTGCGCTTCCCGACGATCGACGACGAACGCTTTCCGCGCGGCGTGCGTCCGGGGGAGACGTTGCCGGAACCGGTCGACGTCGGTGCCGCGTCGCCCGGGAGGTCTTGGGCACGGCGCGCTCCGAGCGCAGGGCAGCGCGCCCCGGCGCCCGCTCAGCGCGAGAAACCGAGCAGCAGCCCGTGCAGCGCCGCGTCGGTCATGTCCTTCACGAAGAAAGCCGGACCCCGCACGAGATCGAACAGGTCACCGACCACGCCCTTCGCCGTCTCGAGGGGCAGGTGCCGTGCGCGACCGGTGTACAGCCCTTCCGCCATCCCCTCGACCGCCCCCTTGAACGTCTTGTCCGGCAGCACGGTCAGCACGAGGTCCTCGAGAGCGGCCTCGAGGTTCGCCGACGCCGACGCTCCGTGGTCGACCGGCTTGCCCGGCTCGAGGTAGTCGTGACGCGTCTCGGCGTCGTAGCGGCCGATGCCATCCATTGTCGCCATGGCGGACTCCTTCGACAGCACGCCGGCGGTTCGGTGTCGCACAGACGACGCGACATTCGCCAGCTCCCAGCCTTCGATTATGACCGAGGTTCGGCCGATGGCAACCCCTTTGGATCTTTAAGGCTGGGCTCGTTGTCGTGCTTTCGCTCGCGCCGTCGGACATCGACGCCGCTACTCGGCGACGGCGCGCAGCGGTGCGCCACACCGGGCGCGATCGGGCCTCCAGCGACCCGCCGGGTTCAACCGCGGCGGATCTCCTCGAGCATCCGCTCGTACTCCTGCCGGTCGATCTCGCCCCGTGCATAGCGGCGCTTGAGGATCTGCTCGGGTGATTCGTGCTCGGCCGGCGGCGGCGCAGCCGACGACGCGCTCGCCCGCCCGAGCCACCAGCCGATCGCGATCAGAAACGCGATACCGAGCACCCGCGCGAGTCCCATCCAGGCCATGTGCCAGCCGTCGTGCATCCAGGACATGGCTCGTTCTCCCGTTCCCTCTCACAGCCGCGCACGCCGCAGCCGCAGCGCATTCATGACCACCGATACCGAACTGAAGCTCATCGCCGCCGCCGCGATCACCGGACTCAGCAGCAGGCCGAACGCCGGGTAGAGCACGCCCGCTGCGATCGGGACCCCCGCGGCGTTGTACACGAACGCGAAGAAGAGGTTCTGCCGGATGTTGCGCATGGTCAGACGACTCAGACGGCGCGCCCGCACGATACCGCGCAGATCCCCCTTCACGAGCGTCACGTCCGCACTCTCCATCGCCACGTCGGTGCCGGTGCCCATGGCGATCCCCACGTCCGCCTGCGCGAGCGCGGGCGCGTCGTTGATCCCGTCGCCCGCCATCGCGACCACCCGCCCCTCGCCCTGCAGCCGCTTCACGACCTCCGCCTTCTGGTCGGGAAGTACCTCGGCGATCACCTCGTCGATCCCGAGCCGCCGCGCGACCGCGCGCGCGGTGCGCTCGTTGTCGCCGGTCAGCATCACGAGCCGCAGCCGCTCGGCGTGCAGCGCCGCGATCGCCTCCGGGCTGGAGGTCTTGATCGGATCGGCCACCGCGACGAACCCCGCCACGCGCCCGTCCACGACCACGAACATGACCGTCTCGCCCTGCTTCCGGCGCTCGTTCGCCCTCGCCTCGAGCGCGCCGGGCTCGAGTCCGAGGTCTTCGAGCAACGCGCGGTTGCCGAGTGCGACCTCGTGTGTACCCACCCGGCCCTGCACCCCCTTGCCCGTGAGCGATGCGAAGTCGGTGGCAGGGGCGAGTTCGAGACCACGCTGCTGTGCTCCCGCCACGATCGCCGCCGCGAGCGGGTGCTCGCTCGCCCGCTCCACGCTCGCGGCAAGGCGCAGGATCTCGCTCTCCTCGAGCGTCCCCTCGCTCACCACGGCCGACAGAGCGGGCCGTCCCTCGGTCAGTGTGCCGGTCTTGTCCATGACGAGCGTGTCCACCTGGCACATGCGCTCGATCGTCTCGGCGTTGCGGAACAGGATCCCGAGCGTCGCCCCCTTGCCGGTCGCCACCATGATCGACATGGGGGTGGCGAGCCCGAGCGCACACGGGCACGCGATGATCAGCACCGCCACCGCGTTGACGAGCGCGTGCGCCATGCGCGGCTGCGGTCCCCACAGCGACCAGCCCACGAACGTCGCGAGCGAGACCAGCACCACCGCCGGGACGAAGTAGCCCGCGACCACGTCCGCGAGACGCTGGATCGGTGCGCGGCTGCGCTGCGCCTCGGCCACCATGGCCACGATGCGTGCGAGCAGCGTGTCCGCCCCGACCTTCTCGGCGCGGATCACGAGGGTGCCCGTCCCGTTGATCGTCGAACCGATCACCGGATCGCCCGGCCCCTTCTCCACCGGGACCGGCTCGCCGGTGACCATGGACTCGTCGACGGCACTCCGGCCCTCGATCACGACCCCGTCGACGGGGATCTTCTCCCCGGGGCGCACCCGCAACCGATCGCCTACCTGCACCTGCTCGAGCGGGACGTCGCGCTCGACTGTCACACAACGCGTGACGACCTGTCGCCCGCGCGCAAGCGGTTGTGCGGCGTCGCTATGATGCACGGCGAGTTCACTTGGAGGAGACCATGCCCGAGGCTCGGTCGGTCGCCTGCCAGCGGCTCGCGCTTCCCTTCGGTCACGGCGTCTGGCGGCCGCTCGAGCCCGCGCCGCTCGAGGCGCTCGCTCCCGCGCAGCGTCGCTTCGCCGCGGGGCTGCCCGAACCGCGGCGCGCGCGCTGGATCGCG
>RFJN01000522.1 GCA_003694875.1 Planctomycetota bacterium
GGGTTGGTGCGGGCGGGGATAAACCCCGCCCCTACGGGTGGGCGGGGCGCCGATCCCCTTGCGCCGGTGCCTGCGGCGGGCGGTCTGTCGGTGGCGGGCCGCGCGCTGGCGCGGGGGGGGGCGGACGAGCAGCGTGTGCGGCTGACGCCGGCGCGGCATTCGGTGCAATAGACAGCCACTGACGTCGACGGAGCGACGGCGAGACGCCGTCGCTCCGACAGCGATGTGGCGTCTCGCGTGTTCGCCATCCGCCCTGCCGTACGCCGCTTCCCTTCCCTGGTAGAGCCTGGCGACTCCGCCGTTGAAGCAACGTGACTCTTGTGGGTGTAGCCTGTCGCGAGTTTTTTGGGCGTCCGCTCCGGGGCGTTGGGATGCAGCTCCGCCCGCACCCGCCACGGTCGGGCGCGGTGTTGCACCGCTCGCGCGGCGGGGGACGTGGCGGTCGCCATGCCGGTGCGCTTGCGACGGCGGGTGCACGATTCGGTCCCTGCACGAGCGGCCCCGTGCCCGGTACCCGCCACGGCCCGCTCGGCGCGTCGATGCGACGGCTGCGAACGCTATACTGTGCCGCGCACGGAGAAGGGGGCGAGGCGGGAGGGGCTCGGGTGGCGGCACGCAGCGGCGAGGCGTTCCGGCGCAGGATCGTGGCGCAGGTGCAGGCGATCACGCCGCCCGGCGGCCACGTGCTCGAACTGAGCTGCGGCGACGGCTCGATCCTCGAGCGCTTGCTCGACGCCGGCTTCGAGGTCGAGGGGACCAACTTCCGGCGCGATCCGGCCGCTTCGCCGCGTGTCCCCATCCGCGACGGCGTCGATCTGACGAAGCTGCCGCTGCCGTTTGAGGACGGCAGCCAGCAGACGGTGCTGCTGCTCGATGTGATCGAGCACCTGCCCGTGCAGGCGGCGCTGATCGGCGATCTCGCACGCATCGTGCGTCCCGGTGGCGCGCTCGTGCTGAGCACCCCGAACATCCAGAGCGTGCGCTCGCGGCTGCGCTTTCTGTGCAACGGCTTCTTCCGTACCCAGCGCGCGTTCGTGCCCTTCGACCTGCCGCCGGAGCAGGCGTTCGAGTTCCACAACTACCCCGTGCACCTGCCGACGCTGCTGTGGCAACTGCGCTCGCAGGGCTTCGGCGCGATCGAGACGACCGCGATCGGCCACCGGTTCAAGGCCACGCTCCTGTGGCTGCTGCTGTGGCCGGTGATCCACATCTCGACCCGTCTCAAGACCCACAGCCGGGAAAAGTACATCCGGCGCTCGGGCGCCTCGGACCTCGTGTACCGGGCGCTCACCAACCGGCACGTGCTGCGCGGCGACACGCTGATCGTGACCGCGCGCCGGCAAGCTCCGGTGGGGGCCGCCTGAGTCGGACAGAAAGTGGAGAGACGGTGTGCGGCGGCCCGGCGGGCGCGCCGCACACGCGATCGTTCAGTTCGCGGTCGAGGAAGACGTCTCGGTCGAGGGGCTCGACTCGTCGGTGTTCGGCGCCGCCGCGCTTGCGCCGTCGCTGCCGGTGCGTGCGGCCTTGCGGCCGCCCTTGCGCTGCCGGCCCGAGGGCGCGCCAGCGCTCTTCTTGCTCTTGTCGGGCTGGCGCAACGGGATCGCGACCATGCCCATCTCGCGCCCGACGAGCCGGTCCACCCGACCCTCGATGCGCGCGATGTCGCTGATCATCTCCGCCACGCGATCGAGCACCTTGACCCCCTGCTCCTGGTGGCGCATCTCGCGTCGGCGGAACAGCACCGCGACGCGGCACTTCTCGCCCTGCTCGAGCAGCTCGCGCAGCTTGCGGACCTTGACCTGGACGTCGTGATCGCCGATGTTCGGTCGGAAGCGGATCAGACGAAGCTTGTTGCTCGTCTCCTTGCGGCGGCTGAGCCGCCGCTGCTTCTCCTCGCGGAACTTCTCCTTGCCCCAGTCGAGGATCTTGCACACCGGCGGATCCGCGCCGGGGGCGACCTCCGCGAGGTCGAGCTTGTACTCCTTGGCGGCGGCGAGCGCGTCCTCGAGCGGGACCACGCCCATCTGCTCGCCCTGCGGACCGATCAACCGCACCCGCGGGGCGGTGATGCGCTCGTTCAGTCGCGGGCCCGTCTGCTTCGGCTTCTGGAGATCCAGATAACGCCGTCTACCGAACCTGCCGATCTCTCGTCCTCCTTCGTGGTTGTGGGGAGAGTGGGTCGCGGAGCGTGCGTACGGGCACCGGTTGCATCGCGAGCGAGCGCGCCACGGCGGGGGTCAGCATGCCGCGTTCACCCCGCCCGCTGTCGGCCGTGCCCGGTTCGTGCTTCGCATTCGCTGCCGCTTCCGTCCTTTGCGGTTCGCGGCCGTTCCGCCGCGAGCACCGCAGCTTCAGCATAGCGTCTGCGCCGGGACGCGCAAGGGGGCGAAGTCCCCGGGCCGGACGGCGGTGCGGCGGGGTGAACCGCACGAGGGGCTGGCCGACGGCGCGACGTCGGCACCTCCACCGCCGGTGCCCCGGGGGTCGCCGCCGGAGACGGGCGGCTGTACAATCCGGCCCGTGCCGCCACGCGCAAGGAGGGAGATCATGCGGACTTCGCGGTGCTTCGTTGCGGTGCTCTTCGCGGCGGCGCTGGGCGCGGTGCAGCCCGCCGTGGCGCAGGAGCACGCCACGCTCGCGCTCGAGATCGTCGCACAGGACGGCGCAGCGGCGGTGGACGCCTGGGCGCTCGTCGATCCCGATCCGCTCGCGCGGGAGCTCGGCGTGCGCGCGGGGGTGTACGCGCCGCCGGTGGCGGCCGTGCGCGCGACCGAGGGGCGCTGCACGCTGCGGCTCGCGCCGGGCCGGCACACGATCGCGGTCGGGGCGCTCGGTTGCGAGACGCGCCGGCGCCAGCTCACGCTCGCCGCCGGCGCCTCGGCGCGGCTGCGCGTCTCGCTGCGGCGGCGAGGTGTGGCGACGGTGCGGGTTCACGTGCTCGATCGTGCCGGGCGAGCGCTGCCGGTGAGCGCCACGGCGCGCTGCCGCGTGGCGATCGAGCCGGCTGCCGGTGGCGACGCCATCGAGCGCGCGCTCGGGGAGGCGGGCGAGGACGCGCCGGGGCTGTTCGCGCTCGCACCGGGCGACTATCTGTTCGAGCTGCGCGAGCCGCTGCCGGGCGCGGTGCCGGTGCCGCTGCACGTGGAGGACGGCGACGCGCGCGAACTCGGGCTGCAGATCGGCCACGGCGCGGTGCTCGAGGCGCAGGTGCTCGACGACGAGGGCAACCCGGTGAGCGAGCCCGTGCGCTATCGCGTGGTGCGGCTCGAGCCGCGCGACGATCCCGAGGAGGTCGCACGCCGGGCGGAACTGCTCGGGCCCGATGCGCCGCGCACCGACGAGGATGGTGTGCTGCGCGCGGGGCCGCTGCCGAGCGGTCGCTACGTCGTGCTCGCGCGGCAACCGGGCCGCGCGCGAGGCGCGTCGCCGGTGCTGCGTCTGCCGCGGCGCGCCGGCGCCGAGCCGGTGTCGTTCGAACTCGATCGGCGCGACTACGGCGAGGCCGAACTGACGCTGCGGCTGCGCGGGCCCGACGGGGTGTCGGTGGCGCAGCACCCGGTGCAGATCACCCTTGCGATCCGGGGTTTCGAACCGCCGGTGCGGTTGCTGCGCGAGAGCAGCGCCGAGGGGCGGCTCGTGCTGCCCGGCCTTCCGGCCGAGCGGGCGATCGCTCTCGAGCTGCGGGTGCTCGATCGCGTGGGCGGTCGCGCGGTCGCGGTCGGTGGGCTGCGGCTCGTGGTTGACGAGGGAACCGAGCGGGTGCGCCGGCGGATCGTGCTGCGCGCTCCGATCGCCGTGGTGGGGACGGTGGTGGGCTTCGCCCGGCGACCCGTCGGACCGGGCACGCTGCGGTGGGCGCCGGTCGAACTTGACGGGACGCGGCCCGAGCGGCTCGAGACGCTGCACTTCGGCAAGGACGGGCGCTTCGTCCTGCCCGAGGTCGATCCCGCTCGCAAGCTGTACCTCGAGGTGGACGCCGAGCGGCACCGGCCGTTTCGCGCAACGCTCGAGCCCGCTGCGGAACTCGAGGTGCCGGTGAGTCCGCGTTGACCGAAGCGCCGCGGGCCCTGCGAGCGGGTCGGGTGCTCGATACCGCGGGCGCGCCCGCCGGGGCGTGCGGGTGGGTCGGTGGGCGGTGTTCGGTACGCTGGTTGCGGCAACTTCGCTCCTGATCTCGGTTTCGGCACGGATCGGGACGCAACGGGCGGTTTTCGGTTCGTTGCGGTGCGGTTGCGTTGCGCGAAGTGGGTCGCTCGGGACGCTGCTTTTCACGAGATCTTCACTTCGTGCACGCGCGAGCGGCAGGTACGGTTTCGCGCGACACCCCGGCGGAGCGGGGTCAGCTCGAGGTGAGGAGCCCGAACGTGTTGACGATCCGCAGCGACGGGAAGGGGCGAGGAGCGCGGGGACGCTGGCTCGGGGCGCTCGTGGTCTGTGCGCTCGCGGCGCCGTTCGGCTGGGCGGCGCAGGGCGAGCACCTCGTGATCTCCGAGGTGGGCTACGACACCGCGAACGAGGGGGCGGGCGCGTCGTCGGAGTTCGTCGAGATCTTCAACCCGACCGATCACGCGATCGACCTCTCGAACTACTACCTGTCGGACGATCCGCGCAGCTACGCGCTGGTCTCCGACTTCAACTACAGCACCACCGGCAACCTGGTGCTGCTGCCCACCAACAGCGACTTCATCCACCGCTTTCCCGACGGACTGACGATTCCGTCCGGCGGTGTGGTCGTGGTGTGCGCCGACGCGCAGACGTTTCTCGACGAGTTCTTCGGCGGCTCGCTCACCGCGTTCCACGCGCAGCAGGGCTATCCGCAGCTCGTGCAGTGCAATCGCAACGGCCTCGCCTCGGTGCCGCGCATGCGGCCGGCCGCGACGAACAACAGCCAGACCTCGAATCCGCTCGACGGGCTGAGTCTCACCAACAGCGGCGAGGTGGTGATCCTGTTTCACTGGGACCAGAGCAGCGACCTCGTCCAGGACGTCGACGTGGTGGCCTGGGGCAGCGCGCTCTCGCAGTCGCCGCCGCTCAACGTGGACAAGGACACCGACTTCGGCGGAGGGGTGGACGGCCCCGATCCCGACGCGAACGCGAGCATGTACCAGCCCGATGCCGGCGCGCCGGCGAGCTACGCGGCGCCGCGGGTGCGGCAGGGCAACTCGATCGTGCGGCTGCGTCTCATCGAGTCGCAGGAGGTGACGAGCGGCGGCAACGGGATCACCGGCCACGACGAGTCGAGCGAGGACTGGAGCGTGTTCGGAGACGAGGCGGCGAGCCCGGGCACGACGACGCTCGGGGTGCCGGAACTGCACGTGCTCGCAACCCAGCTCGACTTCGGCCGCGTCGCGGTGGGCGGCGAGGCGTCGGTCGAACTCGCGATCGAGAACACGGGGCTGCGCGACCTCGTGGTGCGCGGCTGGA
>RFJN01000523.1 GCA_003694875.1 Planctomycetota bacterium
CCCGGGCCCGAGATCGATCACCCAGTCGGCCGCGCGCACGACCTGCTCCTCGTGCTCGACCACGACCACGCTGTTGCCGTCGCGCACGAACTGTCGCATGGCGTGCACGAGCCGCTCGCGATCGCTCGGGTGCAGCCCGATCGTGGGCTCGTCGAGGATCGCGAGCAGGCCCGAGCTGCGTCCGGCGAGGCTCGCCACGAGCCGCACCCGCTGCAGTTCCCCGCCGGACAGGGTGTACGCGCGCCGGTCGAGCCCGAGGTAGCCGAGCCCGAGTTCCTCGAGCCAGCGCAGCCGGGTCTGCGCCTCGACGAGCAGCCGGCGCGCGAGCACCCGGTCGCGCTCGCGCTCGAACACGAGCGTCTCGAGCATGCGCCGCGCGGTGGCGACCGGCTGCGCCACGAGTTCGGGTAGGCTGCGCCCGCCGAGCACGACCGAGCGCGCCTCGGGCCGCAGGCGGCTGCCGGCGCAGGCGGGACAGGGGCGGGCGGACACGAAGCGCGAGAGCGCCTCGGGCTCGCGCTCGAACCCGGTACCGCCGCAGGCGGGACAGCGGCCGCGCGCGGTGTTGAAGGAGAACAGCAGCGGATCGGGCTCGGCGAGGCCGGTGCCGCAGCGCGGGCAGCTGCGGTGCACCGAGTGGACGGTGTCCTCGCCGCCGGTGGCGAGCACGAGCGTCCCGCCACCGAGCGCGAGTGCAGCTCGCGCGACGGCGCGCGCCCGCTTGGGGTCGGTGCGCCGGTCGAGCCGGGCGAGCACGAGCTCGATCGTGTGCACGCGGTGGCGCGCGAGCCGCGGCAGCGGCTCGAGCGGGCAGGTGCGTCCGTCGATCCGCCAGCCGACGGCGGGCTCGCTCGCGGCGAGCCGCTCGAGCAGCGCGCGGTGCTCTCCCTTGCGGGCGCGCACGACGGGCGCGAGCACTTCGATCTGCGCGCCGTGCGCAAGCGCTGCGGTCCGTTCGACGACCGTCTCGGCGATCGCGCGCTCCGAGTGCGCGACGCACGGCAGCCCGCAGCGGGGACACAGCGGGGTGCCGAGCCGCGCGTAGAGCAGTCGCAGGTAGTGGTAGATCTCGGTCGTGGTGGCCACCGTGGCGTGCGCGCCGGCCGGGTGCAGCCGCTGTTCGATGAGCACCGCGGGCGAGAGCCCACCCACGTGCTCGACCGCGGGCCGCGGCAGCGGCGGCAGCGCCTGGCGCGAGACGACCGCGAGCGCGTCGACATAGCGCCGCCGCCCCTCGGTGAACAGGATATCGCGCGCGAGGCTCGACTTGCCGGAGCCGGACGGGCCGCTGACGCAGACGAGTCGACCGCGCGGCAGCCGCACGTCGATCCCCGCGAGGTTGTGCTCGCGCGCCCCGCGCACCACGATCGCATGCCGCTCGTCGCCCTGCGCACCGTGCTCACCTTGCTCGCGGCGCCGCGCGGTATCGCCGCCGGTGCGCGCGCGCGCCCGCAGCGCGGCGCCAGTGTGCGAGCCGCGCACCCGGGCGATCCGCTCGGGCGGGCCGCAGGCCACGAGCGCCCCCCCCTGCGGGCCTCCCTCCGGCCCGAGGTCGATCACCCAGTCGCTCGCCGCGATCAGCTCGAGGTGGTGCTCGATCACGATCAGCGAGTGGCCGCGTTCGAGCAGCGCGTCGAAGAGGGTGACGAGCCGGCGCACGTCCTCGGTGTGCAGCCCGCGGGTCGGCTCGTCGAGCACGAGCAGGCTGCGGCACGGGGCGTCGGCGGTCGTGGCGAGTTCGCGCGCGAGCTTGAGCCGCTGCGCCTCGCCGCCGCTGAGCGACGACAGCGGCTGGCCGAGCCGCAGGTAGCCGAGGCCTGTGCGCACGAGCAGGTCGAGTCCGTGCCGCGCGACCGCGAGCGCGCGGCGCCGACGGGCGAACGCGGGCCGCTCGGCGAGTTCGCCGAGCCACGCCGCGGTCTGCTCGATCGTCATGTCGAGCACGTCCGCGATCGAGCGCCCGTCCACGGTCACCTCGAGCACGTGGCCGCGGAAGCGGCGTCCACCGCAGGCGCTGCACGGGAGGGTGACGTCGGCGAGAAACTGCATCTCGATCCGTTCCGCGCCGGCGCCCTCGCACACGGGGCAGCGTCCGTCGCCGGTGTTGAACGAGAACGCGGCGGGGCCGAGAGCGCGTTCGCGCGCCCGCTCGGTGTCGGCGAACAGCTGTCGGATCGCGGTCCACGCTCCGCTCATGGTGGCGGCGTTGGCGCGCGGGCTGCGCGCGACGGGCGACTGGTCGACGAACAGCACCGCGCCGATCTCGCAGCCGTCCTCGAACTGCACTGTCGGCAGCCGCTCGTGCTCGTCGCCGTCGAGGGGCGGCGCCCCCGGTGCGCCGAACCGCTCGCGCAGCGCCGGCACGAGTTGCTCGAGCACGAGGGTGGACTTGCCCGAGCCGCTCACGCCGGTGACCGCGACGAGGCAGCCGGTGGGAAATCGGACCTCGAGGTCGCGCAGGTTGTGGCGCGACGCACCCGCGAGCCGGATCGCGGGGCCGGGTGCGCGGCGCGCGCGTTCGATCGCCGCCTCGCCGCGCGCGGCGAGCAGGCGTCCGGTGGGCGTCGAGGCTTGCGAGGCGAGCACACCGGGCGGGCCGGAAAACAGCCGTCGCCCGCCGCGGTGGCCCGCGCCGGGGCCGAGTTCGATCACGTGGTCGGCGGCGGCGATCACCTCCGGGTCGTGCTCGACGACGACGACGGTGTTGCCGCGTTCGCGCAGCCGGCGCAGCGCGGCGGTGAGCCGGGCGATGTCGCGGCTGTGCAGGCCGGTGGACGGTTCGTCGAGGACGTAGAGCGTGCCGGTGAGGGCGCTGCCGAGCGCCCCGGCGAGGCGCACCCGCTGCAGCTCTCCCCCGCTGAGGGTGCGCGAGGGGCGGTCGAGGGTGAGGTAGCCGAGGCCCACCTCCTCGAGGGTGGCGAGCCGGCGCAGCGCCTCGTCGAGCGCGATGCGCGCGGGGTGACGGGCGAGCTGCCCGCGGACGGGCTCGAGCGTGCGCCGCAGCGTCGTGCCGGTCATGGCGAGCAGTTCGGCGATCGTGTGGCCGGCGATCCGCCAGGCGAGGGCGTCGGGCTGCAGCCGGCTGCCGCCGCAGGCCTCGCAGGTGCGCTGTCCGCGGTAGCGGCTGAGCAGCACGCGCACGTGGGTGCGGTGGCTCTTGCGCTCGAGGCGGCGGAAGAGTGCGCGCACGCCGCGGTAGCCCGAGGGCGGGTGGCCGTCGAGGATCGCGCGCCGGACCTCGAGCGGCAGCAGCGCCCAGGGCACGTCGGTGGGGATCGCGTGGCGGGCGCAGAAGCGGCGCAGTGCGGTGCGTTCGCGGGCGGCGCGGCGCAGCGCGAGCGGCGCGATCGCCCCCTCGTCGATCGACCGGGTGGGGTCGGGCACCACGCGGGCGGGATCGATCACGAGGGTACGACCGAAGCCGCGGCAGTGGGGACACGCCCCGCGCGCGGAGTTCCACGAGAAGTGGTCGGGCTCGAGCCGGCGGTACGAGATCCCGCAGGCGCCGCAGCGCAGGGTGGCGGCGAGCCGCAGACGCTCGTCGCGATCGGGCAGCCACGCCACCGCCTCGCCGGCGCCGAAGGCGAACGCCTGCTCGATCGCGTCGACGAGCCGGCCGCGGTCGGTTCCCGCGCCGCCGCCCACCCGCAGCCGGTCGAGCACGACGACGAGTCGGCGGCGATCGCGTTCGAGCGCCTCGGGGCGATCGCGCAGATCGAGCAGTTCGCCCTCGGGGGTGAGCACGCGCCGGAAACCGGCGGCGACGAGGCCGCGGGCGTCGGTGCCGGGCGGGAGGGGGAAGCCGATGAGGAC
>RFJN01000524.1 GCA_003694875.1 Planctomycetota bacterium
GCTCTGCCCCGCTCCGCTCGCGCCCGCGCCCGACGCCGCCCCCGTCTCACCGGTCGCCGCGGACGCGCCGCTCGCTCCCGCGCTCTGCCCCGCGTCGGCTCCCGTCGACCCGGACGCCGCGCCCGTACTCGTCTCGCTCCCGGAAACCGCGCCACCGCCGGCGGGAGCAGCCGTGCCGCCCGACGCCGCACCACCTGCGCCCGCGCTGCCGGCTGTCGGCGCCGCGCTCGGCGCAGCCGGCTCCGAAGAGGCGTCCTGGGCGGTGCTCGCCACCGAGATCGTCGTGTCGGCAGCGGTGGTGGCCACCTCCGTGCCGGTCGCCACCCCCTCGGCACCGAGGCTGCCTGCGGTCGAGCCGGCCGAGCCCACCGCACCCGTGGCGGCCTGCGCCACATCCAGACCACTACCGTCCTTGCTGCTCTCGACGGCGTCGACGACCCCGCCGGTGGTCTGCCCCGCGCCCGCCGTCACCGTCGTGGCCGTCTGCACGGTCTCGCCGCCCACACTGCCCGCGGCCCCGACCGCGCCCGCGCTCGACGAGATCGCCCCGCCCACGTCGCCGTCCTTCGCGGCGACGACGGCCCCGGTCGTGGCTTCCGCGGTGCCGGTCGCGGCGGTGGTGACCTCCATGACGCCCGGTCCCTCACCCGAGCCGGTGTCCTGGCTCGGGGCGGGCTCGGTGCTGCCGGTCTCGGTGGGCGGCGGCGGTTCCGCGTTGCCGCCGTTGTCGCCGCCCTGCGCCGCGGATTGCGCCTTCGGTTTCTGCTCGCTCATGGCCGTCCACTCCTCGCGCTCGCCCGCGCTCGCCTGCGTTCGTGCACCCGCGTGTCCCGCTCCGATCGTGGCGCCTCGCCGTCGTGACGCCTCATCGCCGCCGTCCCCTCGCCTTCACGACCGTGCTGCCGGGCGGCTCGCTCGCCTCTTCATCGTAGCGGCCCGAACGCCACAGTCCGAGATCGATCCGCTCGTCGAGCGCCTCGCCTGCGGCGTCGAGCTCGAGCCGCGACCCGTCGCCCTCGGCGGTGCGCTCGGCCACCGCGCGGCAGAAGGCGAGCCGCGCGTCGTCCTCCGCGCTCCAGCGCGGCGATCGGGCGCCGCCGGCCGGCGGAGGTCCGGTGCCCGGCGCCCCCACGGGCGGCGGCTCGAGCGCCCCGAGTTCGATCTCCTCGCCGGGCGCCGCCTGCGGCAGCGTGTCGAAGCGCCTCGCCCGTCGTCTCCGCGGTCCGAGCAGCACGAGGTGCGCGTGCGCGAGCACCTCGATCGCCTCGTAGCGCCCGAGCGCCCAGCCGAGCTCGTCGCGCGTCACGAGCCGCGCCCGCACGAGCGCCCCGAGCGGCCGCTCGAAGCTCTCCAGCCGCTCGAACGACACGAGTTCGGGTGCGAGCGGAACGGACAGCAGCTCGCCGAGTCGTGCGAGCACCGCCGCCTCGTCGGGCCGCGCGGGCCACGGCGTCTCGAAGCGACCGAGGGCGGCGAGCCGCAGCGACTCGTCGATCCGGAGCTTGCGTCCGCCGCGACCGCCGTGCAGCTCGAGCGCGCCGGCGGGACCGAGCACGATCGCGTGCAGCAGATCGCCGCTCGGCAGCGCGTCGCGGCGCACGAGCTGCAGCGCGCGCGCCTCGAAATCGCGCGCCGCGGCGGCGAGCCGTGCGCGCTCGATCTCGTCCGGAAGCGCCTCGAGACGCTGCGCGACGGTCTGCGGAGCGCGCAGCTCGGGCCAGACCGCACGCAGCTCGGCCGGCAACGGCTCGCCGGGTGGGGGCGTGACGTAACGCAGCAGTCGGCACACGGCGCTCACGACCGGCCCTCCCCGTCGGCTGGCGCCGTCTCCGACGGCGGTGGCGCGTAGGCGAGCGGGGCGTAGCGGTGCCGCTCGAGCCGCAGGGCGCACGCCCAGCACGCCGCGTCGTCCTCGTGCACCGTCGCCGCGCACCGCGGGCAGTGGGTCAGCACGCTCCCCACGAGCGGCGGGTGTTCGGCGTCACCGAATCCGTATCGCCAGACCGGTTGCGCCCCACAGACCACGCAACGGCGCGGCGGGGTGCGCCGACCGCCGGTCTCGACCGTCAGCGCCCCGTGCAGTCCCGCCCGCATGGGGCCGTGGCCCATGGCGAGCATGTGGACCGTCAGCCGCCGCAGCCCGTCCTCGACCTCCGGCACCGCGATCCAGCCGCTCGTGTCCCCGCCGCGCAGCACGAAGCGCGTACACTCGCGGCGGTCGAGCAGCACGCGCACGTGCACCGTGTAGTGCGCGACCGGCTCGAGCAGGCTCAGAAGAAGCCGCAGTCCGCCGCGCACCCGCACGCGCCGGTCGAACGGCGCGAGGCGGAAGCGGCGCTCGTGGTGCCAGCGACGCTCGAACGGGGCGGCGAGAGCGAGCGGGAAGGTGCGATAGACGACGCCGTCACGCGCGACGAACGGCTCGATCTCGAGCGGCTCGAGCCGTCCGGCGTCCTGTCGGCCGCCCGCAGCCGCCGGATCGCGCAGCGCACCGCTGCCGTCGAACAGCAGCAGCGCCCCCCACAGATCGAGCGCCCGGCGCAGCGGCGTGCGGGCGGCGTTGCGGAACAGCCGCGTCGCGGTGGCGGGCTCGGAGCCCGTCGCGCGCGGCCCGCGGGCAAGCCACAGATCCGGTGGTGCGTGGCGCACGACGTAGGCGCCTCCCGGCACCAGCCCCGCCCGGGCGAGCGTCGGCGAGATCGTCGACGCCAGCCGCACCCGCACCGCAACCCCCGCCCGCAGCGTCGCCCCCCAGTCGGTCCAGCTCTCGGGCGCCCACGGGTGTCCGCAGCGGCAGCTCGGTCGGATCAGCTCACCGGGCCGTGGCGGGCGCTGCGCGTGGAGGGTGGTGTGCAGCGCCACCGCCGGGCTCGAGCGAGCGTTGCGGTGGTCGAAGGCGAGCGGCGGCGCGTCGGGCCGGTGCAGCACGGGGAATCCTACGAGCGACGGTCCCCAGTCGATCTCGGGATCGTGGCACGGCGCGTCGCGGGTGACGGGATCGTGGGTGTCGAGCACCACCGCACCGCCGGTGCGTGCCTGCACCCAGCCGTACCGAACCGGCACGCCGAGAGCGGCGAGGGCCGTGGCGGCCACACTCGCCGCCTGGTGCTGCGCGCCGCCGGGCCACAGGGGGTGGTCGAGCACCTCGAAGCCCCAGCGGTGTTCGGGCCGCTCCCGCAGGTGCCACGGACAGGCGGTGGCCGCGACGGTGAGCCGCGCCGTCCACGGCGCGTCGCCCTGCGCCTCGATCCGCAGCTCGTGGCGGCCCGGCGCGAGCGGATCGAAGCGCACCGTGGCGCGCTGCCCGGCCGCGAGCGGGCCGACTGTCTGCGGCGGCCTGTCGTCGAGGACGACCGCGAACGAGACCGCCACGGCGTTCGCTTCCGGGCCGCGCACGAACGCGAGTTCGAGCGTCGCACCGGTCACCACGGGCAGCACGATCGAGATCGGGTCCGTGCCGCCGTGCAGCTCGAAGTGGTCGGTGCGCACCTGCCGCCGCGTCTCCTCGAGCGGGCCCGGCGGGGCGGGCGGCGGGATCGGGCCCGCGCCCCGGCGCGGGGTTCGCAGCACCGGACTGGGGTGGTCGGCGGCCGGCAGTCCGTCCTTGCCCTCGTACTCGTCCGGGCTGCGGTAGGGGCCCATGCGCTGCAGCAGCAGCGAGGGGATCGAGCCCCCGAGATCGGGCTCCTCGCTGCCGGGCTCGGCGGGATCGAGGTGCCAGCCGCCACTCGCCCAGGCGACCGCGCGACGGAGGTGGAAGGGATCGAGTTCGGTCTTCTTGAGCGGCTCGGGCCCGGGCGACTGCGGGCGGCCCGCCGCGAGCCGCGGTGTGTCGTGGACCGCGAGCAGCTCGACGTCGCGCACCCGCCCGTAGACCGGCGCCTGCTCGGGGGCGAGCGCGTCGTCGTCGCAGGCAAGCCGCAGCTCGAGCCGCAGCAGGTGGCGTCGGATCCAGGCGGGCAGCTCGCGATCGCTCTCGAGATCGAGCACCGCGCCCTCCGGCCCGAGCGTGATCGCCGCGCCGTCGGCGGCGCGGAACGTCAGCGAGCGGTCGCGCAGCGAGCGGTCGGCGGGGGGGCGGGCACGGGGATCACGCAACCGCTGCGAGACGAGCGCCACGCGCGCGCTGCAGCTGCGCGACGGCGGCTGCTCGAAGTGAAGCCACGCCCGCAGTCGCAGCCGGCTGCCCATGCGCGCAGCCGCCGGGTGGCTGCGCACCGGCGCCCCGTCGGGATCGAACTCCGCGTAGCCGAACGCCGGTCGCCCGAGACCGTGGTCGAACAGCGGCGCGAGGTTGCCCTCGAGATCGAGCCACTGCAGGCGCACGAGCCGGGGCCGCACCGTGCGCACCGTGGCGCGTCCGCACACCGCAGCCGCCTCGGCCACCACACTCACCTCGCCCGGCACCGGCTCACAGCGCAGCCACCGCCGGCCGTCGCGCTCCTCGATGCGCGCGGGGCCGCTCACGGTCCAGCGCTCGACAGCGGTCGGCGGCTGGGATCCCGGTTCGAGCGGTTCGATCACCGCCTCGAGCGGCAGCGCGCTGCCGGCCACGAGCAGCTCGCCGTCGCGCGGGCTCGTGAGCACCACGCGCCAGCGGTCGCGAATCCAGCGCAGCGTCTGCGGCTCGAGCGGCCAGATCTCGCGGTCGCCGGGAAGCCGCTCGCCCTCGAGCCGCCAGCCCTCGGCGAGAAGCTGCACCGGAGCGGCCGCGACCCGCGTCTGCACCCGCCCCTCGGCGTCGGTGCGCAGCACGAGGCGGTTGCCGAGGACGTCGATCGCCTCGAGGCGCCAGTCGGCGAGCGCAGCGCCGGTGACGTCCTCGCAGCGCAGCGCGAGCGGCGCCTCGAGCAGCAGCGGAGGCGAGATCCAGACGTCGTCGCCCTGCTCGATCTCGAACACGAGTTCCGGATCGGGCAGCGTGTGCAGCTCGAACGCGACGGTCCACGACGCGCGCGCGACGCCGTCCGGTCCCACCGCACTCGGCAGCTCGGCGAGCGGTTCGGCGGGA
>RFJN01000110.1 GCA_003694875.1 Planctomycetota bacterium
CCTGGTGGCCGCTCGCGTTCGTCGCCGTGGTGCCGCTCGCGTGGGTGGTCGTGCGGGGCTCGCGACGCCAGGCGCTGCTCGGCGGTTTCGTGGGCGGCCTGCTCGCCGGCGGGGCGGCGGTGCACTGGCTCGCGCTGTTCGGCGTCGTGCCGTGGCTCGCCACCGGGGTCGGCTTCGGGCTGTCCGGGCTTGTGTTTGCCGCCGTGGGGAGGCTGCTCGCGTGCCGCGGCCGCCTCTCGCCGCTTCTGTGGCTGCCGGTGGTCTGGGTCGGTGCCGCGTGGTTGCGCGGCCACCTGTTCTTCTGGGCGTTTCCGTGGTTCTACCTCGGGCAGGCGATCTGGCCGCTCGACGCGGTGCTGCAGATCGCCGAACTCGGCGGACAGTCGCTCGTCTCGCTGCTCGTGGCGCTCGTCAACGGCTGGCTGCTCGCCGTGCTGATCGCGCCCTCGCCCGCCGCGAGGCGGCGGACGCTGCGGCTCGGGGTGCTGCCCGCCGCGTTGCTGCTCGCCGCGTTCGCCTACGGACGCTGGCGGCTCGCCCACATCGAACTCACCGACGGCCCGCTCGTGCTCGTAGCGCAGCCCAACATCCCGCAGCACCTCAAGGACGCGAGCGTCTACGATCCCGAGAAGCGGCTGCGCGACCTCACCCGCCTGACCATCGACGCCGGAGCCCGGACGCGTGCCACGATCGACCTTGTGCTCTGGCCCGAAACCATGCTGCCGGTCTACCGGAGTACCGACCCGGCGCTGCCGTACGCGGCGCTCGATCGCGTGCCGCAACTGCGCTCCTGGCTCGCGAGCATCCTGCGCCGTATCCGCGCCCGGGCGCTGATCACCGGCTCGCGGCACGTGGAGCTGCGCGACGGCGAGGTCTACGAGCACAACAGCGCCTTCTGCCTCGACCCGCAGGGAGAGCTGCTGTGTCGCTACGACAAGATGCGGCTCGCCCCGGTCAGCGAGTACACCCCGTTCCGCGAGCTGTGGCCCGCCTTCTACCGCTTTGTGCGCGAGCACTTCACCCCGGGCTTCACCCAGTTCGAGGCGGGCAGCGGCCCGGTGCTGTGTCGGATCGGGCGCTGGCGGATCGCGCCCAACGTGTGCTTCGACATCATGTTTCCCGACGTGGTGCGCCGGGCGGTCGCCGCCGGGGCCGACGCGGTGGTCAACGTCTCCAACTACGCCTGGTTCGAGGCGAGCGCCGAACTCGATCTCGCGATCGTGCACGGCAAGCTGCGCGCGATCGAGACCCGGCGCGCGGTCGCCGCCTCGGTCAACGGCGGGGTCTCGCACTTCGTCGACGCCGACGGTCGCGTGATCGAGCTGCGCGGGGTGGGCGGACGCCGCAAGCAGGTCGAGGCGACGGGGCTGCACCGGCTGCGCACGAGCACCGAGCGCACCCCGTTCGTGCGCTGGGGCGACGTGGGCGGTCGCGGCAGCGTCGCGCTGGCCGCCGTGCTCGCCCTGTGGAGCCTCGTGCGCGGCGGCCGCCGGCCGCGTGCGTGACCCCCCGTCATCGGTCTGTCATCGTTTCGTCATCTCGGGTTACGTCGATTCCCTCGCCTTGACAGGGGGCGGTGTGGCTCTATCATGGCCGACCTGTCGGCGGAGTGCGTGGGGCTGGGCACGCGACCGCGATCGAGTCGGGTTTGGAGGGGAGGTCCATGAGCCTTCTCGGGCGCATCCTCATCGTGATCGTGACGGTGCTGAGTCTCGTGTATCTCGGCGCCGAGGCGACGCTGTCCTACCACGCCAACAATTGGCGCGAGGCGTGGGAGCGGGCGCGCGCCCACCACAAGCAGGTGGTCGAGGGCAAGGAGGCCCAGATCAAGAGCCTGCTCGGCACCAAGAGCGATCTCGAGCGCAAGCTCGGCGAGCTCGAGTCGCGGATCAACCAGCTCAAGGACCTCGTGAAGGCGGTCGACGACGAGCGGCAGGAGCAGATCGCGGAGATCCAGCGGCTCAACAACAAGAACGACGAGCTCACCAGCGGTCTGCGCGTTGCCAACGAGAACCTCAAGGCCAAGGACGACGAGATCCGCAACGAGCGGCAGACCAACGCCCGGCTGCGCGACGAGAAGGACAAGGCCGTGCACGACATGGAGCTCGCGCAGGCGCAGGTGGCCCGCCTCATGGGGCAGAAGACCGCGCTCGAGAAGGATCTCGGCGAGCTGCGCAAGCAGTACGCCGACACCAAGCAGAAGGCGCTCGATCTGCAGCTGCTGATCGAGGAGGCCGAGCGGCAGGGACTGCCCGTGCGCCAGATCGTGGTCGGCAGCCCGCCGGTCAAGCCCATCAACGGGCTCGTCGCCGGTGTCGACGACAGCACCGATCCGCCCACCGTCCTGCTCACCGTGGGCCGCGACCAGGGCGTCGAGCGCGGCTACCAGTTCCGGATCTATCGTGGCGACGAGTTCATCGCCAAGGTCGTGGTCTCCAAGCTCATGGCCGACTCGAGCGGTGCGCGCGTGCTCTTCATGGCGCCCGGCAAGCAGATCCGCCCGGGCGACAGCGCCGCGACGCGGCTCGAGTAGGAAGGGGGTGCCCACATGGCCCACGACGACGAGATCCTGATCAAGCGCAGCTCGCACCCGGTCGTGACCGCGCTGCTGATCGCGACCGCGCTCGCCCTGATCGCCGCGATCTGGCTCGACATGCGCCAGCTCGCCTGGTACGTGAACCCCGAGACGCGAAAGCTCACCCGGGAGTTCACGATCAAGCCGATCGAGATCGACCGGCGCCAGTACCCCGACGTCGAGCCGCAGCAGGACGACGGCCAGGAGCCGAGCTGAAGCGACGCCCCGGCGACGCAGCTCCGCACGCGCCGGCTTCCGTCGAGATCACCACCATCGGGCTCCGCCTCGCGCGGAGCCCGTCTTGCATCCAGTCCCCTTTCCGGCCCCTCTCGCCCGCGCACCGCACGCGCGTGCCACCCGCGTCCCGCCCCGCGCGTGCTGCGCGACGTCACCGCCGCCCCGCCACCCGCCATGGGAAGCGCTGCTCGTTCGCTCGCGGGTCAACTCCGCTCGCGCGCGTGCCGATAACCCCCTCGGGGAAGCGGACGATCACGGACGCCGGCACACCGGCTGGATACGGACACAAGCGAGGCTCGAGCGCGCATGCTCCTCGACTGGTTCATGGGGCTGTTCTCCACCGACATGGGGATCGATCTGGGCACGGCCAACACGCTCGTCACGATCAGCGGCAGCGGGATCGTGCTCAACGAGCCGTCGGTGGTCGCGGTCCGGCGCGGCACCAACCAGGTGCTGCTCGGCGGCAACGCGGTCGGGGCGGTCGCCAAGGAGATGCTCGCCAAGACCCCGCCGGGGATCCAGGCGATCCGGCCCATGAAGTCGGGGCGCATCGCCGACTTCGACGTCACCGAGGCCATGCTGAGCTACTTCATCCGCAAGGTGCACGACCGTCGCTGGGGCGTGCGCCCGCGCGTGGTCGTCGCCGTCCCGAGCGGGATCACCGCGGTCGAGAAGCGCGCGGTCTACAACAGCGCCGAACGCGCCGGCGCGCGCAAGGTCTACCTGATCAGCGAACCGCGCGCGGCCGGCATCGGCGCCGGGCTGCCGGTCGATCAGCCGATCGGTTCCATGGTCGTCGACATCGGCGGCGGCACCACCGAGATCGCGGTGCTCTCGCTCGCCGAGATCGTCGTCTCCGAGTCGTTGCGCGTGGCCGGCGACGACTTCGACGAGGCGATCATCGACCACGTCAAGCGCGAGCACAACCTGTTTATCGGAGAGCAGACCGCCGAGCGGATCAAGATCGAGATCGGATCGTGCGCCCCGCTCGAGGAGGAGCTCGAGATGGACGTGCGCGGCCGTGACAGCGTGCAGGGGCTGCCGCGCGAGGTCGTGGTCACCTCGGAGGAGATCCGCGAGGCGCTGCTCAAGCCGGTGCGCGAGATCTGCCAGGCGGTGCGCAACGTGCTCGAACGCACGAGCCCCGAACTCGCCGGCGATCTCGTCGAGAACGGACTCGTGCTGTGCGGCGGCAGCTCGCAGCTGCGGGGGCTCGACCGCGTGATCTCGCAGGAGACCGGCCTGCCGGTGCGGCTCGCCGAGGAGCCGCTGACCTGCGTCGCGCGCGGCACCGCGATCTTCCTCGAGAACCTCGACCGCTACGCGCAGTTCCTCGAGAGCGAGGACGACCTGAGCTGAGCCGCGCGGTGGGGGCGGATCGGCGGGAACGAGGGCGAGGATGGTGCGTTGGGGGCGGCGGCATCTCGGAGCGCTCGCGCTGTGCTGCGCGGCACTCGCCTGCCCGCGCCCGGTGTGGGACGCGCTGCGACTGCGGCTGCTCGCACCGCTCGAGGCGGCGGCGAGCGCGCACCGGCCGCCGCTCGCCTTCGAACACGTGCACCCGGGGTGTGCGGCGTGCCGCGCACGGGAGGCGGCGCTCGCGCGCGCGGTGCGCGAGCGCGACGAGGCGCGCGCCGAACTCGCCCGCCTCGGGGTGTTGCGCACCGTGCTGCCGCCCGAACGCGTGCCGCTGCTCGTGCGCGCGCGCGTGCTCGGACACCCCACGCCGGGGGCGCTCGGCAGCGATCGGGTGCGCATCGCCGCCGGCAGCCGCGACGGGATTACGCTCGGTGCGCCCGCGCTGTGGGGTGACGCGCTTGTCGGACGCGTGGTGGCGCTGCAGCCCGACAGCGCCGAGCTGCGGCTCGTGACCTCGAGTGCGCTGCGGCTGCGCGCGGTCTGCAGCCCCGTCGCGGCGAGCGCCACCGCACAGCCCACCGCAGCCCTCGAGGGGATCGTGGGGGGCGACGGCGCAGACGCGCTGTGGTTCCGCCCCGACGGCGCCCGCGCGCCGCGGCCCGGCGACGTGATCACCGTCTCGCCCGCGAGCTCGCTCGCTCCCGCCGGCCTGGCGATCGGTGTGGTGCAGCGCCTCGAGCACGATCCCGCAAGCCGCCTCGTGCGCGCGATCGTCCGCCCCCTCGCGCCCCTGTCGCGGCTGCGCTCGGTGCTGCTGCCCGCGAGCGGGTTCGGGCACGTGCCCGTGGGAGACACACCGTGAACCGCCGGGGGGAGCTGCCCCTTCCGGGGGCGGCGATCGCCGCCGCGGCGCTGCTCGGCGTCGTGGCGAACGCGCGTCTGCCCGCCGGCCTCGGCGCCGCCGTGCCGGGCTGCGATCTGCTGCTGCCGCTTGCGGTGCTCGCCGCCTGCGAGACGCGAGCGCGGCGCACCGGCTGCGCAGCGCTCGGGCTGCTGCGCGACGCGCTCACCGGCGGCCCGGTGGGGCTGCATGCGCTCGGCTACCTGCTCGCCGGCGCGTTCGTGCGCGCGATCGGCGGCCACCGACCGGTCCGCTCGCTGCGGCGGCTGCTGCCGCTCGTGGCGCTCGCGCTGCCGGTCGCCTGCGCACCGCACGCGCTGTGGCAGCTGCTCGACGCCGGGCTCGAGCCGCGCCAGCTCGCCCGGGAACTCGGGCCCGCGATCGGCGCGACGCTGCTGTGGTCGCCGTGCACCGCGCTGTTCGCGCTCGCGCTCGGCACCGTCTTCGCGCCCGCGCGCGCCCTGCGGACCGGGAGCTGAGCCGTGGGACGCTTCCGCCACCGCGTGTTGTGGGTCGCCGTGGCGCTCACGCTCGCGTTCGGGGGGCTGCTCGGACGGCTCGCCTGGCTGCAGCTGCACGACGGGGCGCGCTACCGCCGCAAGGCGCGCGACGCGCGGCTGCGGGTGCGGCTCGTGCGCGCGCCGCGCGGCCGCATCCTCGACCGCAACGGCGAGGTGCTCGCCGCCGACCTGCCGGCCTACCGGGTGGCGCTGCGGCTCGGCGAACTCGAGCGCGGCAGCGAACTCGCCCCGCGCGTGGCGCGCATCCTGCGCCGGCGGCGGGCGGAGCTGCTCGAGCGCTGGGAGGCGCTGCGACAGCGCGCGGCGCGCGCTCCCGACGGCCCGCCGCTGCCCTTCGTCGACGCCCCCTCGCGTACCTCGCGCAAGCTGTTCGTGCGACTCGCCGCCCACGAGCCCGGCCTGTCGGTGGCCGGTTCGACGCTGCGCGTCTCGCGCGCGCTGCTGCTGCGGCGCGAGCGCGTGATCGGGCGGCTCGCCGCGCTGCTCGGCCGCGATCCCGGACCGCTGCGCGAGCGCGTGGCGCGGCAGCTCGCGCGCGCGCTCGCGATCGACAACCGCCTCGATCGTGCCCAGGCGCTCGAGACCCCGCTGCCGGTCGCGCTCGGGCTCGACTTCGACACCGTGGCGCAGCTCGAGGAGGCGTGCGCGGAGCTGCCCGGCGTCGTGGTCGAGGTCGTGGCGCGCCGGCGCCACCCCTACGGCGACACGCTCGCGCACGTGCTCGGCTACACCGGCAAGCTGACGGCCCGCGAGGTGCGCGCGCTGCGCGCCTCGGGCCGGCTGCTCGTGGGCTATCGCGGCTAGCGCTCGCTCGACCGCTTCCTCGCGATCCGCGCCCACGCGCGCTTCCTCGACGCGCGCGTGGGACGCTCGGGCCTCGAGGCGTCGCTCGAACCGTGGCTTTCGGGGGTCAGCGGCGGGCAGCTCGTCGAGCGCGATCGGCGCACCGGCCGCTACCGCGTGGTGAGCGAGCAGCCCCCGATTCCCGGGCGCGACGTGCGGCTGCACGTCGACGCCGCCCTGCAGCGACAGCTCGAGCGGATCCTCGACGAGGCGGTCGAGCGCGCCGGCGGCCGCGGGGGCGCGGCGGTGCTGCTCGGGGCGCGCACCGGGGCGGTGCGGGTGCTCGCGAGCAGCCCGCGCTTCGAGATCGACCGGATCGGCGCCGCGTACCGCCGCTGGCGGGACGATCCGCGCGCACCACTCGTGCACCGCGCGATCGCAGCGCAGCTGCCGCCCGGCTCGACCGTGAAACCGATCATGGTGCTCGCCGCGCTCGCGCAGGGGGGGCTCGTGCTCGACGGCGCGCCGGTGCGCGGCGATCGCCGCTTCGTGTGCCGGGGCTATCTCTACAACCGCCACGCCTTCCAGTGCCACGCGCGCTACGGCCACGGCCCGCTCACCCTCGCCGAGGCGCTCGAGCGCTCGTGCAACATTCCCTTCTACCGGATCGGGGAGGCGCTCGGGCCCGAGGCGCTCGCGACCTGGTACCGGCGGTTCGGCTTCGGGCGGCGCAGCGGCATCGATCTGCCGGGCGAGCGGCCCGGGCTCGTGCCGACCCCGCGCTGGAAGAGCCGGCGGCTCGAGGCGGCGCGATCGGCCGAGCGCCGGGCGCGCACGCGGCTGCTCGCCGCCCTGCGGGCCGGCGGCGGACCGTGGCGCGGCGCGCCCTGGCGAGCGCGGCTGGGCGCCGGTTCGCGCTGGGACGCGCTGCAGCGCGCCGCACGCCGCTGGCGGCAGGCGGCGCGCTGGGCCGCGCGCTGCGAGGAGGACGGCGGCTGGCGCAAGGGCGACAGCCGCAACGCCGCGATCGGCCAGGGCAACGTGCTCGCCACGCCGCTGCAGCTTGCGGTGTTCGCCGCCGCGCTCGCCAACGGCGGACGACTCGTGCGCCCCGAGGTGGCCGGGCTGCGGCTCGAGGCGTCGGCGCACCGCGCGCCCGAGCTGGCGCTCGAGCCGGCCGGTCTTGCGGTGGTACGCGAGGGGATGCGGCTCGTGACCTCGGGCGCGCACGGCACCGCGCGGCCGAGCGTGCTGCGGCGGGCCGACACCGCGATCGACGAGGCCACGATCGCGCTGTGGCGACACGCGTACGCCAAGACCGGCACCGCGCAGGCGGGCGCGGTCTCGCACGCCTGGATTGTGGGCTGGCTGCCCGCGCCCGCCGCCGGCGACGAGCCGCTCGCGTTCTGCGTGCTCGTCGAGGGGATCGCCTCGGGGGGAGGCGGCTCGGTGGCAGGGCCGGTCGCCGCCCGCATGCTGCGGCTCGCGGTGGCGCGGGAGGGTGCGCCGTGAGCGGGGCCCGGGAGCGCACGAGTTGGAGCTGGCTGTGGCTGGGCGCGCTCGCGCTCGCGGTCACCGCGATCGGTGTGGCCTACATCACGAGCGCGTCGTGGAACCCGCGCACCGGCCGCTACGACGGCTTCGGTCGGCGGCAGCTCGCGTTCGGGTGTGTGGGGCTGCTCGTCTACGTGGTCATGGTGCACCTGCCGCGCCGGTGGTGGAACCGCCATGCGGAGTGGCTGTATCTCGGCGTGCTGGCGCTGCTCGCGGGGCTGCCGTTCGCGGGCATGCTCGCCAACGGGGCGCGCAGCTGGTATGCGCTCGGGCCGGTGAAGTTCCAGCCCGCCGAGCCCATGAAGATCGTGCTGGTGGTGGCGATCGCGAAGCGCCTCGCGAGCGGACGCGGACTCGATCGCTGGTCGGGCTTCTTCGCGCCTTGGGCGATCGCGCTGCCGCCGCTCGCCCTCGTGGCGCTGCAGCCCGATCTCGGCACCGTACTCGTCTTCGTGCCCACGATCCTGTGCATGGCGTTCGTGGCGGGGGTGCCGCTGCGGCGTTTTGCGTGGCTCGCGGTCGCGGCGGCGGTGCTCGCGCCCACCGCCTTCGTGTACGGGCTGGCGCCGTACCAGCGCGCCCGTCTGCTCGTGTTCCTGCACCCGGAGTCCGATCCGCTCGGCGCGGGCTTCCAGCCCATGCAGTCGCGGATCGCGATCGGGGCCGGCGGGCTGTGGGGGGCGGGCTGGGGCCAGGGCTCGCAGACCCAGCTCGACTACCTGCCCGACAGCCACACCGACTTCATCTTCAGTGTCGTCGGCGAGGAGGGCGGGTTCGTGGTCGCGGGGCTGCTGCTGCTGTTGCTGCTCGCGCTGCTGCTGTCGTGTCTCGAGGTGGCCTGGCGTACCCGCGAGCCGTTCGGGCGGCTCGTGGTGGTCGGGCTCGCGGCGCTGTTCGCCGGGCAGATCCTCGTGAACGTGGGCATGACGATGGGGCTCGCGCCGGTGACCGGGATCACGCTGCCGCTGCTGAGCTACGGAGGCTCGTCGCTCGTGACGTGCTGGGCCGCGCTCGGGCTGGTGGGCAACGTGGCGCGCCGGCCGGGCCGCAGCTGGTAGCGGGCGGCGGCGGGCGCGCTTGACGCCCGGGCGTCGCGACCCGATCATGCCGCGCCATGGAACTCGATCTCGATCTCACCGGCTGTCTGGCGACCCGCATCGGGGCGGGGGGGGTGGAGCCGGACGAGTTCGCCGC
>RFJN01000525.1 GCA_003694875.1 Planctomycetota bacterium
CAGCGCGGGGTCGAGCGCGCCCTGCTGGATACCGAACAGCGCCTGGTCCTCGCGCGTCTTGGCGCGGATGCAGCGCTCGAGCCAGCGCACGGTGCGATCGACCGCGCGCTGCGCCTCGGCGCGGGAGCAGGTCGCGGACGGACACTCGTCGAAGGCCATGATGATGTCGGCGCCGAGCGCCTGCTGCACCTCGATCGAGCGCTCGGGCGTGAGCCAAACCGTGGCGCCGTCGACGTGGCTCTTGAAGCGCACGCCCTGCTCGGTGATCGTGCGGCACTCGGCGAGCGACCACACCTGGAAGCCGCCCGAGTCGGTGAGCATGGGGCCGTTCCAGCCGCTGAAGCGCGCGAGTCCGCCGGCGCGCGCGACGACCTCCGGGCCGGGGCGCAGCAGCAGGTGGTAGGTGTTGCCGAGCACGATCTGCGCCCCGAGTTCGCGCAGATCGCGCGGCAGCACGCCCTTGACCGAGCCGCAGGTCCCCACCGGCATGAAGACGGGGGTGGGCACCTCGCGCCCGCGCAGCACGAGCCGTCCCGCGCGCGCCTGCGTCTGGGGGCAGCGCGCCTCGAGGGCGAAGCCGAATGCGCGGGCGCGCGCCGCCTCGGTCTGTGCGCCCGCCTCGCCGCCCTGCGTCGCCACGGGCTGCGTCACTCGACCGTCACCGACTTGGCGAGGTTGCGGGGCTTGTCGACGTCACGCCCCTTGCGCACCGCGAGCTCGTAGGCGAACAGCTGCAGCGGCACCACCTCGAGCAGCGGGCTCAGGCACTCGAGCGTGGCCGGCACCTCGACGACGTCATCGGCGATCGCGGCCGCCGCCCCGTCGCCCTCGGTGGCGACCGCGATCATGCGCCCGCCACGCGCCTTGAGTTCCTGCATGTTCGACAGCGTCTTCTCCTGCAGGTCGCCCGCCGGGCACAGCGCGACGCAGGTGTAGCTCGGATCGATCAGCGCGAGCGGGCCGTGCTTCATCTCGCCCGCGGCGTAGCCTTCCGCGTGAACGTAGGCGATCTCCTTGATCTTGAGCGCGCCCTCGAGCGCTATGGGGTAGCTGAACTTGCGGCCTATGTAGAGGAAGTGTTCGCAGTCGGCGTACCGCTGCGCAAGCGCGGCGATCTCGTCGCGGCGTTCGAGCAGCCGCTCGAGGAGTTCAGGGATCCGCATCAGCTCGGTCAGCACCCGACGCCCCTCGTGCAGCGACAGCCGGCCGTGGCGGCCGAAGAGCACGGCCATGAGGGTGAGGATCGCCACCTGCGAGGTGAACGCCTTCGTGGAGGCGACCCCGATCTCGGGGCCGGCGTGCAGATACACCCCCGCATGCGTCTCGCGTGCGATCGTGCTGCCCACCGCGTTGACGAGCCCGAGACACAGCGCCCCCTTGCGCTTGGCCTCGCGCACCGCGGCGAGCGTGTCGGCGGTCTCGCCCGACTGGCTGATCGCGAGCACCATGGTGCCGTCGGTGAGATTGAGCCGCCGGTAGCGGAACTCGCTCGCGAGTTCGACCTCGACGGTGAGATCGGTGAACTCCTCGAAGAGGTAGCGTGCGACGAGCCCGGCGTAGTAGCTCGTGCCGCACGAGACGATCGCCACGTGCCGACAGCGCCGGATCTCGTCCATGACCGCTTCGAGGCCGCCGAGCTTGGGGATGCCCTCGTCGAGCACGATCCGGCCGCGCAGCGCGTTGCGGATCGTCTCGGGCTGCTCGCAGATCTCCTTGAGCATGTAGTGGGGGTAGCCGCCGCGGTCGACGTCGCCCACCTCCCAGTCGACGGTCTCGACCTCGCGATCGATCTCGGCGCCGTCGCCGAGCCGCGCGATGCGGAACCCGCCCGGCTCGATCACCGCGATCTCGTCGTCCTCGAGGTGCAGCACCTGCCGGGTGTGGCGCACGAGCGCGGTGACATCGCTCGCGGCGAAGTGCTCGTTGACCCCGATCCCGATCACGAGCGGAGAGCCGCGGCGCGCGAGCACGATCCGACCCGGCTCGCCGTCGCGCATGACCGCGATGCCGAACGCCCCGCGCACCCGCCCGAGCGCGCGTTCGACCGCCTGCTCGAGATCGCCCTCGTAGCTCTCCTCGATCAGGTGCGCAAGCACCTCGGTGTCGGTCTCGGAGCGAAAGCGGTGTCCGCGCGCCTCGAGTTCCCGGCGCAGCGCGGCGTGGTTCTCGATGATGCCGTTGTGGATCACCGCGATCTCGCCGCGGCAGTCGGTGTGCGGGTGCGCGTTGGCCTCGGTGGGTGCGCCGTGCGTCGCCCAGCGGGTGTGCGCGATGCCGCAGCTGCCATCGAGCGGTCGATCGCGCAGCCGCCGCTCGAGCGCGGCGATCTTGCCGACCGAGCGCACCACCTGCAGCCCGCCGTCGAGCGTCGCGATCCCGGCGGAGTCGTAGCCGCGGTACTCGAGCTGCCGCAGCCCTTCGAGCAGCACAGGCGTCGCGCTGCGCAGCCCCACGTAACCGAAGATTCCGCACATGGGCACCGTTCTCCGTCGCTGTGACCCGCCGCTTGTGCGCTCAGATGCCGAGGTTGGCGAGCAGTTGCGCGATCTGCCCCACGATCTCCACCACCCGCGGGGCGCGCTGCTCGAGCGGGCGGGCGACCTCGTCGAGGAGCGCGATCGCGCGCTCGACCACCGCCTGTTGCGGCTCGTCCTGCGCCGCCTCGTGCACCGCGAGTTCGGCGGCGTTGGCCACGCTGCGAGCGCGAGCGGGATCGCTGTCGGCGACCTCGCCGAGCGCGCGTTCGAGATCGCGCGCGGCGGCGAGCAGCTTCTCGCGCGTCGCCTCGTCGATGCGTTCCGATCCCTGCAGCAGCGTCTCGATCCGGGCGAGCGCCTGCTGCGCCGCGCGTCGGTGCTCCTCGTCGAGACCGGCTGGCCGCGACTGCGTCTCGTCCACCCCGCTCCTCCCTGCGCCTGCCTCCGCTTCCCTGCGCAATCGTACCACGAGCGCCCCCGAGGCGCATGCCACGGCACCACGCCACCGCGATTTCGACACAACCCGCCAACACCCTAGTCAAGACCACCGATCACCCACTGGTCCGATTGCACAATCTCCCCCAATCCACCCGACACCACAACCTCCCGATACAGATCTTATCTACCGTCAAAACAGAGTGTTATAAACACATCATAACCACCACCCGATTCATACTAGGAAATCTGCGTATGGGCGCTACGGATTGACGTCTCCATAGTGGGTCCGCGCGGCGTTACCACCGCGGAAGGGCAACCGCGGGCGCAGCGCAGCACCCGGCCATGCGCCGGGGGGCCGCCGGGCCGGGCGGCGCGAGACGAGACGGGCGCCGCCGTGAGACAGGGAGGTACGAATCCATGCGGTTTCGAGCAGCGAGACGTTGGTGGTGCACGACGGCGAGTGCGCTCGCCGTGCTGTGGTGCGCACAGGCGTGCGCGGTGACGATCACGATCGGCGACCACGCGGTGCTCACCGATGACCAGCCCACGGTCACCGTGTACGCGACGTTCGACGGCACCGAGGCGGCCTCGTTCGGCAACCTCGGCGGCATGAACTTCTATCTGCAGGTGGGTGACGGCGGCGGCGAACTCGGAGGCGTGGACACCGCGCCTCCGTTGATCGCGGTCAACACCGCCGGTCCGCGCGCGGCCGGTGACAACTGGCTGTTCGACACGAACCGCGGCGCGGGGGTGAGCGCCAATCCCCAGAACGTGCTGCCCAACATGTACGCGATCGTCTACCAGAACTACAACGACGCCGCCGACTACGAGGCGGTGGCGGCCGGCACCTACAAGCTCGCCGAACTCACCTTCGACACCACCGGCTGGACCGGCTCGATCGCGCTGCGCGGATCGGTCGACGCCACCGCGTACGGCATGGGCGTCATGCCGACCGAGTTCACCGTCGACCAGAGCCCCTACATGTTCGTGCCCACGATCGTGGACGGCTCGCTGTTCACGGTCGAGACGCTGCCGGGCAACAACCCGGTGCCCGAGCCGGCGACCTTCGCGCTGCTGTCGATCGCCGCGTGCGCAGCACTCGTGGGACGCCGCCGGCTGCTGCAGAGCTGAGGCCGCGTTCGAGAGAGTTTCCTGGAGGGAGAGAGACATGAGAACACACAGTGCACGACGCCGGAGGCGCCGCACCCTGTTCGGGCTCTGCGCGGCGCTCGCGCTGGCC
>RFJN01000526.1 GCA_003694875.1 Planctomycetota bacterium
ACCCGTCCGCTTCGATCCACGCATCGTCACCACCCCCACACCGCGTCCCGGGCACCGAACACCGGGCGGACAACCGCCGGCAGCCGGTCCGAAAAAGTTGATCGATCTTAATCGACAGGAGGTTACGGTCAAGCCCGAAGATGATCGCAGCTCGCGTTGCGCCGCTATGCGCGCGCAACGCCGACCGGCCGGGCAACCTCACCTCGCACCGTGGAGAGCCGGGTCGGCGCGGCGCGGCACCCGAGGCCGCCCCCCGCCTCTCCCCGCCTTGACGCCGCGGCGCGGGCCGTGGTGTAATCGGTGCGTCATGGCCGCGCGCACGATCGAGCTGGATCCCGACCGCTTCGACCGGGAGGAGCTCGTGCCCGCCGCCGAGGCGCTGCGCGCGGGGCAGCTCGTCATCTTTCCGACCGAGACGGTCTACGGTGTGGGCGCCCGGGCCGACGACCCCGAGGCGGTGCGGCGACTGCGGGCGTTCAAGCAGCGCGGCGCCGACAAGCCCTTCGCCCGTCTCGCTCCGGACGCTGTCGCCGCGCTCGAACCGCTCGCCCACGTGCCGCCGCGGGTGCTGCCGGCCGCGCGCGAGCTGTGGCCGGGACCGTTCACGCTCGTGCTTCCGCAGCCTGGCGGCGCGAGCGAGGGCGTTCGGGTGCCGCAGCACCGGCTGGCGCAGACGCTGCTGCGTCTCGCGGAGGTGCCGGTGGCGGCCAGTTCGGCCAACCGGGCGGGCGAGCCTCCGCCCACGACCGCCGAGCAGGCCCGCCGGGCGGTGGACGAACAGGTCGCGGTGTTCGTGGCCGGCGGTCCCGCGCGCCTCGCCCAGCCCTCGACGGTGCTCGAGGTGGCCGACACCCGCTGGCGGATCCTGCGCCAGGGTCTGCTCGACGCGGCGATCCTGCGTCCGCGGCTCGAGACGCTCGTCCTGTTCGTGTGCACCGGCAACTCGTGCCGCTCGCCCATGGCGGAGGGGCTGTTCCGGGCCCGGCTGTCCGAGCTTCTCGGCATCGCACCCGCCGACCTCGCCCGCCACGGGCTGCTCGTGCAGTCGGCGGGTGTCGCCGCCGGCCACGGTGCGTCGCCGAGCCCGCAGGCGGTGCGGGTGCTCGCCGAACGCGGGATCGACATCGCGGGCCACCGCAGCCAGCCGGTGACCGAGGCGCTCGTACAGCGCGCGCAGCTGATCGTCGCGATGGGACCGGGCCACGTGCACAGCCTGCTGTCGTGGTGGCCCGAGATCGCCCCGCGCCTCATGTTGATCCGCGACGAGGGCGTGGCCGACCCGATCGGGAGTTCGGAGGCGGTCTATCGCGAGAGTGCCGCGCAGATCGAGGCCGGCTTCGACCGCGTGCTCGACCGGCTGTTCGGGGACGCGCTGGGACGCCTCGTGCTGCGGAAACGACGGAGAGGAGAGAAGCCATGAAGGTGGCGGTCGGATCGGACCATGCGGGCTTCGAGATCAAGGCGCGGGTGCTCGAGTGGCTCGAGCGGCTCGGACACGAGCCCGAGGATTTCGGCACCCACAGCGCCGAGTCGTGCGACTACCCGGTGTTCGCCGAGGCGGTGGGACATGCGGTCGCCCGCGGCGAGGCGCAGCGGGGGGTGCTGATCTGCGGCACGGGCATCGGCATGTCGATGGCGGCCAACAAGGTGCACGGGATCCGTGCGGCGGTCTGCCACGGGATCGAGGCCGCCGAGCTGAGCCGCCGGCACAACGACGCCAACGTGCTGTGCCTCGGGGCGCGCATCAACACGCCGGGCGAGATCGAGTCGATCGTGCGCCACTGGTTCGACGCCGAGTTCGAGGGCGGTCGGCACGCGCGTCGCATAGCGCGGATGATGGCGATCGAGGAGGCGGAGTGCGCCACGGCGGGCCGCTAGCGCCTGCCCCTGCCTCTCTGTGCCTGTTGTGCTCCGTGCCCGCCTCTCGGCCGTGAGCACGAGCGAACCCGATGCGCGCGGAGGGGCGGGGCGACACGACCTGGACGTGGCGCCGCGGCTCGCGCGGGTTCGTCGCGATTGGCGCTTCGTCGTACCCGGCCACGTGGGCGGTGCAACCCCGCTCACGACAAGCCGTTGCACCGACCGCCACGCCGCGAGCACCCGCCGCACGCCGCCCGTTCGGGCACACGGTGCCCGCACGGGCGACTCGCGCGCGAGTCGACTCAGCGCTCGAGCGCGGCGAGCAACGAACGCGAGACCTCGGGCCGCGCCTGCTCGAACGAGCGCTTGCGGTGGCCCGTCACGAGCACGATCTCGAAGCTCTCCGGCGTCTCGATGATCCCCGAGCGCTCGCCCGGCTTGAGCGTGTACAGCGCCTTGCGCAGCGCCGGGCCGAAGCGCAGCAGCGCCACCGGCGGGTCGAAGCGTCCGAGCACCCCGCGCACCCGCGCGATCGGCCCCTCGCACTCCTCGGCCGCGAGTTCCTCGAACGCGTCCCGCAGCGGGTAGAACGCCCGCCGCACCTCGCGCTTGTCCTTGAGGATCTCCTCACGCTTCTCCTCGAGCTGCGCCCGCAGCCGCTCGAGCTTGCCGCGATCGCCGGCGAGGATGCCGTAGGCGAGCCGCGGCTGCTCGGTGACCGACCGCCCGCCGTGCGGCCCGATCGCCTCGGTGAGCAGCAGCGCGAAGCGGCCATCGATCGCGACCGGGCCGGTGAGTTTCTTGTCCTCGGCCCCGATCACCGCCTCCTCGAGCGCGGTGAGATACGGATAGGGCTGGACCGAGAGCGCCTCCGCGTCGGCGCCGAGCGCACGGCCCACCGCCACGAACTCCTCGCCCGCCTCGAGGCGAGCGAGCGCACGCTCCGCCTTCTCGCGCGCCTTCTGCATCGCCGCCTCGAGCACCTCCGGCGGCAGCGGCCGCGGCTGACCGGTCGTGCGGTCCACACCCCGCTCGGTGCGGAAGAGGATGTGCTTGGCCCGCACACGCGTCGGCTCCTTGTCGGTCACGAGGATCAGGTGGTAGCCGAAGCGCGTCTTGATCGGCCCCACGATCTCGCCGATCGCCGCCCCGAACGCCGCGTCCTCGAAGGGCTTGACCATCTGGCCTCGCCGGAACCAGCCGAGGCTGCCGCCGCGGCGCCGCGTGCCCTCGTCCTCGGACTGCCGCCGCGCGACGCGGGCGAACGCGCGGCTCGGGTGCGGGTCGTTGACGATCTTCTCGAGCGCCTCCCTGGCGAGCCGCAGCGCGCGCGCCTCGAGCATCGTCGAGATCGTCTCCTTGTCGGCCGGAATGTGGATCCGACGCGCCTCGACCGCTTCGAGCCCGTCCTTGCCGTAGCGCAGGGTGTAGAGTTCGCGCAGCACATCGTCGCCGATCTCGCGCGCCTCGAGCCGCGCGTCGAGCTGCCAGTGCTCCACCCACTGCGCGCCCACCTTCGGCTCGAGTTCGGTGTACAGCCGCAACCGCTCGGCCGCGAAGCCGTCCGCGGGCGCGGGCTGCCGGCGCACCCAGCGGCCCACGTACGCCACGCGTGCCTTCGCGTCCTCGATCGGCCCGAAGACCGCACCGAGCTCGGAGGCGTCGAACAGCGCCGCCACGAACGGTTGTCCCACCGCGGCGAGTTCCCCGAGCTTGCCGGCGTCCCCGGCGTCGTCGCGCCCGAGCAGCGGCGTCTCCTTCTCCGTCACACCCCAGGCGGCCGCCACCTCGTCGAAGCGCGCGGTGGCGGTCGTCACCTCGGCCACGAAGCGCTCGGCCGCCCAGCGCGCGCGATCGAATGCGCGCTCGCGCAGCAGCGCCTCGCGTACGCGGTCGCGCACCTCGTCGAGCTTCGGTGTGCGCGCGGGCAGGCGCTTGCGGATCCGGTAGACGAACAGCGCATCGCCGTTCGCCGTCTCCACCGGTCCCTGCAGCTCGTCGCCCGGCTTGCCGCTCGCGAGCGCGCTCTCGAGATCGGCGACCCGGAAC
>RFJN01000527.1 GCA_003694875.1 Planctomycetota bacterium
ATGGTTGCCGCAACGGGGTGGAGGCGGAGGACGCTTGAAGCGCGTCCCTCCGCCTCCACGGGTGGCGTGCTCGCTGTCGAGATCCGCGCTCAGTGCGCGCTCGGGCTCTCGGCCGGCTCCGGCTCGGCCTTCTTCTCGGCCTCGGGCTTCTGCGCTGCCGCCTCGGCGAACTTCGGGGCGATCGGCGCGTACTCCGGAATCGAGGCCATGTCGACACCGAGCTTGCGCGTCATCTCGAAGATCGCGCGCTGCAGCTGCACGTCGCTCTCGAAGTCCTGCGCGAACTGCTTCGCACGCAGATCCTGCGCGAGACGACGGATCCCGCCGCGCACGAGCCGGCGCACCTCGTCGCGGTCGAGCGTGGTGTCGAGCGTGGCGTACCACGCGTCGAAGCCCGGATACCGCTTCCAGTCGAGCCCGTCGTACTCCGCGAGCTTCACCATGAGGTCGCGGTGCTCGTTCCACAGCTTCTGCACGTACGGCTCGATCGCGTTCGCCTTGAGCAGCCGATCGACCTCCTGCGCCACGCACGGATCGAGTTCGTCGGGCTGCACCTCGACGTCCGGGTGCACCCCGCCCTCGCCCGTCTCCGGATTGCGGTGGATCGAGCGGCCGCTCGGCAGGTAGTACTTGGCGATCGTGAGCCGCAGCGTCGACTTGCCGCCGGTGGTGCGCACGCGCATGAGCTGCTGCACCGAGCCCTTGCCGAAGGTGGTGGTGCCCACGAGCAACGCCCGCTTGTGGTCCTGCAGCGCCCCCGAGACGATCTCGCTCGCGCTCGCGCTCGCGCCGTTGACGAGCACCACGAGCGGGTAGTCGGGGTGCGTCGAGTCGTCGCGGGTGCGGAACTCGCGGCGCGGCGCGATGTGCGGGTTGCGCCCCTGGCTGAAGACGATCAGCTTGTTGCCCTTGAGGAACTTGTCGGCGATGTCGACCGCCGCACTCAGCAGACCGCCCGGGTTGGCGCGCAGATCGAACACCAGCCCCTTCATGCCCTGCTTCTCGAGTTCCTCGAGCGCGTGCTCGACCTCGCGGACCGCGGTCTGGCCGAACTGGCTGAGCGAGACGTAGCCGATCTTGCCCGGCAGCATCGTGTAGTGCACCGAGTCGAGGTGGATCCGACGGCGGATCAGCGTGAACTCGCGCTCCTTGTCCCAGTTCTTGCGGAAGACGGTGATCGTGACCGGTGTGCCCGCCGGCCCCTTGAGCTTCGAGACGAGCTCCTCCACCGTCTTGCCGAAGGTCGATTCGCCCTCGACCTTGGTGATCTTGTCGAGCGAACGCAGCCCCGCCTCGTAGGCCGGGCCGTTGTAGATCGGGCGGATGATCGTGAGCAGCTTGTCCTTGGGGTCCATGCTCACGACCGCGCCGATGCCCGCGTACTCGCCCTGCATCGACTGCTCGAAGTCGCGCGTCTCCTTCTCGGTCATGTAGGACGAGAACGGATCGAGGCTGCCCACCATGCCCTTGGCGGCCTGGTCGACGAGCCGCTTCGTCTCGATCTTCTCGCCGTCCTCGACGTAGTACAGCCGGATGTTGCGCTCGAGCTCCTGCAGCAGCGCGAAATCCCCCGCGCCCCCGGCACCGGCGGTGCGGCGGCGCTGCAGCTCGCGCAGCTTCTTCTCGAGCGCCTCGAGCTTGCGCCGCATGAGCACGACCTGCTTCTCGGTCTCGAGCCCCTGCGTCTTCTCCATGGCGCGCACGAGCTTGTCCTGCTGCAGCAGCGCATGCGCGTAGCGCCCGCGCACCGTCGGCTCCTCGGCGATCTGCCGCAGCACGGGCTTGGCCGCCTCGAGGTTGTGCAGCTCGGCGAGCGCGAAGGCGGCGGCGGCGCGCACCTCGAGATCGCTCGCCTCGAGGTAGTCCTTCAGCACGCGCTCGGCGTCGGTGCGACCGGCGCGCGCCCGAAGCAGCTTGGCGATCGCGATCTTGACCCGCGGATCGCGCGCGGTCTCGAGCGCGGCGGCAAGCGGCGCGATCTCGGCCGGATCGTCCACCTCGCGCTCGAGCAGGCCGGCCGCGAGCACCGCCGCCTCGGGATCGTCGCCGGTCACGATCTCGCGGAGGGTGGCGATCGGCGTGTCGCTGTCGTCGTAGCGCAGGAGATAGGCGGCGAGCCCGAGCCGCGCACGCGGCCCGGCGTCCGCGAGCGCGGCGCGGGCGGCGGGCACCCCCTCGGCGCCGAGGGCGTCGAGCGAGTGCGCGATCTCGAAGATCTCCTGCCCGCGCGCCTCGTCCATGGCGGCGACCGCCTCGGCGACCGCGTCCCGCGCCCCCTCGGCGCGCACCGAGCGCGTCACGCCCACGACCGTCCACAGACCGGCGAGCAAGACGACGGCGGCGAGCGCGAGAGCGGCTGCGTTTGTTCTCCGTTGCATGGTGGGCCTCTTCGTCCTCGGGTTGCCGGGCAGCGGCGTCCGCAGCGGATCGGCCCCGTGCCGTGCCGGGCCTCGGTGCGCCGCCATGTCCTACGCTAGGAACGCACGAACCGGTCGCGGCGTTGGCGCCCGCGACGTCCGGCATGATAGTTCCACGCTTCCGTACCGGCAATCACGGCTCCAACCCGGCGCTCGCCGCCCTCAGCGACGGACCTCGCGGTACAGATCGTGGTAGCCGTGCCATTCAAAGAGCTTGACCGTGGGACGCGCACCGGCGTCGTCGGGGTAGGTGATCAGCGCGTAGGTGGGCAGCGCACGCTGCCCGAAGGTGCCGAGATCGAACGAGACCGTGTCGGTCCAGCAGCCGGTGTTGACGTACAGCCGTCCCCCCTCGAGCACACGCACCTGCGGAACGTGGGTGTGGCCCACGATCACGGTGTGCACGTCCGGGTGGCGGTCGAACAGATGCCGCACCTTGTGCAGCAGGTCGGGGTAGATGTTCGCCTCGCGGATCAGCGTCCACGTCTGGCGCATGCGGGCGCGCAGGTGGCGCAGGTTGCCGAAGCGCGTCTCGATGAAGTTCCACAGCGAGAGCCACACCACCTTCCAGAAGAAGAGCGTGTCGAACACGAGCGCCCGGATCAGGTAGGCGCGGAAGGGGCGCACCTTGTCGAGATACGGCCGCTGCTCCTTGAGCGGCACGAGCACGCGCAGGATGAACTGCGAGCCCCACGGCAGGTTCAGGATCGGGGCGCGGCCCCGGCCGCGACGGAGTGTGAGTTCGCGGAAGTTGAAGTGGTGCATGGCCTCGAACTGCTGGCCGTGCTGGATGTGGATGCCGTCGAACTCGTAGGCGGGCCGGTCGGTGATGAAGCGGATGCGCGGGTCGGCGGGATCTCCCGTCAGATAGCGGCGAAACGCGCTCTGCACGCCGGGAAAGACGAGCTCCATGTCGTGGTTGCCCACGAGCACCGTGAGCGTCTTGCGCGGACTCTGCACGAAGGAGGCGAGCGCCTCGTGCACCTCGCGGTGGCCGGCCACGCAGGCGGCGAGCTTCTCGAGCGCGAGCTCCTCGGTGATCTTCGTCGTGTAGCCCCGGCTCGTGCGCACCGCGAGGAAGTCGTAGAAGTCGCCCGCGATGATCAACTCCACCTCCTCGTCCTCGAAGAAGTCGGTGGAGTAGTGGCGCAGGAACTCCACGAGCTTCTCGTCGTGCTCGAAGCTCTCGTGCGGATTGACGCGTCCCGGCCGGTGCCCGCTGCCGAGGTGCTGGTCGCTGATGACGATCTTGTATTTCCGGGCCATGCCCGCCGGCCTTTCGCCTCCCGTGAAGCCGCATCGCGCGTCGCATGGTAGCGGACGGCGAGCGGGGGCGACAACCGTCGCGAGCCGCGTCGCGGCGTTGCATCCGGGTCGCGACCGCTGCTACCATGGCGCCGCCCGCCGAAGGGCGCGGTGGTGGGGAGAATCGGGCCATGGCGCAGGGCGTGTACGGAGGGGGACGGCGGCGCGAGACGCTCGCCGAGGTCGTCGAGTCGATCGATCTGCGGCCGCCCTCGGACGAGTTCCGGCGGCTCGTGCAGGCGCGCATCGAGGCGCTTGCGCGTCTCGGCGAGAGCGCGCCGGGTGATCCGGAATCGCTCGATCTGTACGCCGACGCGCTGCGGCTCGGGCTCGAGGCGATCGCCGAGGCGAGCCGATGATCGTACGCCGTCTGCTCGCCGAGGGGTTCATGCGCTTCGAGCGCATCGAGCTCGGACCGCTGCCACCGCGCGGTCGCTTCGCGATCACCGGGCCCAACGAGTCGGGCAAGAGCACGATCGGCGAGGCGATCTGCTTCGCCCTGTTCGGCCGCAGCGTCAAGTCCGACCTCACCGACCTGTCGCAGGTCGTGGGCTGGGAGGCCGAGCGCGCCCGCGTGGTGCTCGAACTCGCGTCGGCGGGGGCGTCGGTGCGGATCGAGCGCGTGGTCAGCCGCGAGGGGGCGCACGAGGCGCGGGCGTGGGCGGGCGGTCCCGAGCCGGTTGCCGAAGGCCCGGAGGCGGTGGCGCGGTTCGTGCGCGAGCGGCTCGGACTCGACTTCGAGGCGTTCCGGGCGAGCGTCTATCTCGCGCAGGACGATCTGCGTGCGCTGCGCGAGGAGATCCTCGAGCCGCTCGGCACCCGGTCCGAGACGGCGCGGGCGGTCGAGGAGATCGTGGGGATCGGCCCGCTGCAGCGGGCCGCGCAGACGCTTGCGCGGCGGCTGCCGGCGCTGCACCGACGCCGCGAGCGCCTCACCGCGCAGCGCACCGTCGCGCGCACGCTCATGGAGACGCACGCGCTGCCCGCCGGCGAGCGCGAGCGGGTGCGCACCGAACACACCGAGCTCACCGCCGAACTCGCCGCGGTGCGTGCCGCGTTGCCGACGGTGCGCGAGCGGCTCGACGCGCTCGAGAGCGCGATCCGCGCCCGTGGCGCGGTCGGCGAGGCGTTCTCGTGCTTCGAACGGGCGCTGCTCGCGCGCCAGACCGAGCGCACCGCCGGTGCGCTCGAGCGGGAGATCGTGGCGGCGGCGGCCGCGCTCGAGCGCGAGCGCGAGCGGGTGCGGCGCGAGATCGATGCGCTGCGCGCCGAGAGCGGTGAGGCGCGCGAGCAGATCGACCGGCTGATCGCGTTCGGGGGGCGGTTGGCGGAACTGCAGGCGCGGCTCGAACTCTACCGCGCCGAGGTGCGGCGGCGGCTGTCCGCCCCCGAGGTGGACGAGCAGGATCTGCAGGTGCTCGAGTCGGTCGCCATGCCGGCCACACCCGCGGCGGCCCTGCGGCTCGCCGAGACGCGCGCCGCGCGGCTGCGGCGCGCGCGCAACCGCTCGTTCACCCGCGCGGGGATCTTCGCCGCCCTCGCTCTCGTGTCGTTCACCGCGGGCCTGCCCGCGCTCGTGCACGTGCTGCCGTCCAAGGAGCCGCGGGCGCTGACCGGCCTCGAGCAGTGGATCGCGCAGATCGTGCAGGCGATCGCCGATACCGGCTTCTCCGAGCCGGGCCGCATCTGGGTGGCGTTCGCGGTGGGCGGTTGCGTGGGCGGGGTGCTGTTCGCCGTGCTGGCCGCGCTCGGGCTGCGGCAGGGACGCGCGCGCAACGAGGCGCTCGCGCTCGCCGAGGAGAGCCGCAAGCGGCTCGCCGACGAGGTGGCGGCACTCGAGCAGGAGCAGCGCGCGCTCGCGGCTCTCGACATGCGGCGGCTTCCGGAGCTGCTCGAGCGCGTGCGCGCGCTGCGCAACGAGGAGCTCGCCGAGGCGTTCGAGGCGCTCGCGAGCGATTTCGGCGACCTCGTCGCCGTCGGGGCGGGAGCGGCGCAGCAGCTCGAGGAGCAGCGCGCGCGGCAGCTCGAGCGGGAGAGGACGCTGCAGGTGCTCGGGGAACGGCGGGTGCGGATCGAGCGGCTGCTCGCGGCGCTGCCGCCCGAGCTGCGGGAGCGTGCAGCCACGCAGCGCGAGGCGGCCGCACCTGCGGACGCGACGGACGCCCTCGATCTCGAGGTGCTCGAGCGCACGCTGCCGGACCGGATCGCCACGTGGGCGCGGGTGCGCTCGCGGCTGCAGGAACTCGAGCGGCTCGACGAGCCGGGCTCGCCCGAGGCGTGTCTCGAGCGGCTTGCGGCGCAGCTCGAGGCGGTGTCGCTCGGGCGGGTCGAGGGCGAGAGCGCGCGCGAACCGTTCGACGTGGCGGCGCTCGCGCAGCTGTGCGAGCGTGCGCAGGCGTTCGACTACGACGCGCTCGAGCGGGAACTCGAGCGGCATGCCGAGACGCTCGAACGCTGGCTGCCGCGGCTCGAGACGCTGCTCGCCGAGCGCGAGCGGCTCGAGCGGCAGCTCGCCGAGCTGCAGGGGCGGCACGACGCGCTCGCGCGCAGCGAGGCGCAGCTCGCCGCACAGCTCGAGACGCTCGAACGGCAGCACGAGCGGTACGAGGAGGCGCGTGCGCAGCTCGCCTCGATCTCGGCCGAACTCGAGCCGCTCGGACGCGAGATCGCGGTGCACGAGCTCGCGGGCCGGCTGCTCGAGGAGACGGCGGCCGATCTGCGCGCGCGGCTCGGACCGACGCTGCGTCGCTTCCTCGCGGTGGTGCTGCCGCGGATCACCGGCGGCCGCTACCGGCGGGTGCGGGTGTTGCCCAACCTCGATCTGCGCGTCTATTCGCCCGAGAAGAACGACTACGTGCCGATCGTCGATCTGAGCGCCGGCACCGCCGAGCAGCTTCTGCTCGTGCTGCGGCTGGGGGTGGGGGCGGCGCTCGGGCGGACGCGGCGGGTGGACGATCCCGAGCAGTTTCTCTATCTCGACGAGCCGCTCGCGGCGTTCGACGAGGGGCGGGCGGTCGCGTTCCTGCAGCTTCTCGAGGAGCTCGAGCCGCTGTTCCCGCAGGTCTTCCTCGTGCTGCACGGACCGCTCGTGCGCCAGCCCGATCGCTTCGCGCTGGTGATCCGCACCGAACTCGACGGGCGGGTGCTCGTGGGGCCGGGACGCAGCGAGGGCGAGGCCGAACGGGCGTCGCAGCGATCGCCGGCCGCGGCCGAGAGCGACGGCGAGGGCGGGCGGTGAGCGGCAAGCGACCCACGGCACTGCCGCGCTGGATCGAGCGGCGCGGCGGGCTGACGTTTCGCTGCACCGGTTGCGGCCGGTGCTGCGAGGGCCCGGACGGATACGTCTGGCTCGAGCTCACCGACATCGAGCGGCTCGCCGCACACCTCGGACTCGACCGCTTCGCGTTCACGCGTCGCTACGTGCGTCGGATCGACCGGGAGCTCGCGCTGATCGACCAGCCGGGCGGCGACTGCATCTTCTATCGCCGTGGCGAGGGCTGCACGGTGTATCCCGCGCGCCCGCGGCAGTGCCGCACCTTCCCGTTCTGGCCCGAGATCCTGCGCTCGGAGGCGAACTGGCGGCGCGCGGCGCGCCACTGTCCCGGGATCGACGATCCCGAGGCGTCGGCG
>RFJN01000528.1 GCA_003694875.1 Planctomycetota bacterium
CTCAGTGCGCGTTCGGGTGGTAGAAGCCCCGGACGAGCGTGAGGGCGAGAATGCGCAGATCGAGTCCGATCGACCAGTGCTCGATGTAGAAGATGTCGTGCTCGATGCGCCGCTCGAGGCTCGTGTCGCCGCGCCAGCCGTGCACCTGCGCCCAGCCCGTCATGCCGGCCTTGACCGCGTGCCGCAGCATGTACTTGGGCACGTGGCGCTTGAACTCCTCGATGAGTTCGGGGCGCTCGGGACGCGGCCCCACGAGCGACATGTCGCCGCGCAGCACGTTGAACAGCTGCGGCAGCTCGTCGAGCGACAGTCGACGCAACCAGCGACCGAGCCGCGTCACGCGCGGATCACCCGGCTGCGCCCACACCGCGCCGGTGCGCGCCTCGGCGTCACGCCGCATGGTCCGGAACTTGAACATGGTGAAGCGCCGCCCGTCGAGACCGACCCGCTCTTGGCGGTAGAGCACCGGGGGGCCGTCGGTGAGCCGGATCGCCACGGCGATCGCCAGCATGACCGGAGCGGCCACGAGCAGCGCGATCGTGCCGACCACGAGATCGAACGCACGCTTGGCCGCCATGGCGTAGCCCGACAGCGCCGCCTGCCGCAGGTGCACGAGCGGCAGGCCGTCGAAGTTGTGCGTGGTCGCTCCCACGGTCATGAGTTCGACGAGATCGGGCACGACCGTCACCGCGGCGTGGCTGAGTTCGAGCGCGCGGGCGAGGGTCGCGATCTCGCAGGCGCGTTCGGACGGCAGCGCGATGAAGACCTGGTCGATCTCGTGCCGCTGCACGAGGTCGGCGACCTCGTCGATCGAGCCGAGCCGGGGAGCGGGAAGCGGGGGCTCGCCAGGTTCGGGCTCCTGCGCGCGGTCGGCGAAACCGCGGACCTGCAGGCCGGTCCAGGGGTTGTTCGCGATGCGGTCCGCCACCTTGCGGCCGAGAGCGCCCGTGCCCACGATCAGCGCGTAGCGCTGGTTGTAGCCGCGCTCGCGCATGCGCCACAGCACCCAGCGGATCGTGCCGCGGCTCAGCCCGAGCGCGACCGGGTTCAGCAGCGCGAAGAGGGCGAGCGTGGTGCGGCTCTCGGCGGGCGAGCGCAGCAGGAACGCGAGCGCGATGATGCCGAGCACCGAGGCGATCGTGGCGCGCACGATGCGCCACAGCTCCTCGGTGAAGCGCGCGGTCCGCCGCGGGCGATACAGCCCCTGGCTCTGGTACATGGCGAGGCAGATCGCGAGCGCGAGCGGAGCGAGGCGCAGATACGCGTCGAGGGGCGGTTCGCCGCCCAACCGGGGGATCCAGCCGCTCTCGAACCGGATCAGGTAGGCGCCCGCCATCGCGAGCAGCGTCGCCGCGGCGTCGGCGAAGAACAGTCCCACGGCGACGAGCTGATGGTGACGCTTCAACATGGCGCCGGTTCGTCCCTTGTGCGCAGGCCAACGTGCGCGGCGAGCGTCATCGTAGTGGCGGCCCGGCACGACGCAACGGCGGTACGCGCGCTCGTGGCCGCTATCATGACCAACCGCAACGGGACGTGACGGGACTCGAGTCGTGGAACTGGGCGTTCGGAACGGTGCGTGCCGCTCCTACGTGCGCGGGCGCTGGCGGGGGGCGGCGTGCGGGGACGAGGCCGCGTCGTGGCTCGATCGCGTCACCGAGGCGCTCGAGGCCGAGGGGCTCGGAACGCAGGGCGAGGTGGTGCGCGCGTTGCCGGGTCGCACCGTGTGGCGGCTCGAGGGGCCGCCGGCGGTCTACGCCAAGCACGCCGCACCCGACACGTGGCAGGACCGGGCGCGGTTTCTCGTATGGCGCAGTCGCGTGGAGCAGGAGTGGCGCAACCTCCTCGCGGTGCGCGCGCGCGGGCTGCCGGTCGTGCAGCCGCTCGGCTGGGCGGAGCGAAGGTGCTTCGGCTGGCACCGCGACGCGGTGCTGCTCACGCGCGCCGCAGCCGGGCGACCGCTCGGCGCGGTGCTCGAGGCGGCGGGGGTGGGCGGGTGCCGACGGTGGCTCGAGGCGTGGGTGCGGCTGCTCGCGCGGGCGCATGCGGTGGGCGTGTGGCTGCGGGACGTGCACCCGGGCAACGTGCTCGCGATCGAGCGCGGCGGCCCGACGATCGCCGAGCTGTGGCTGGTGGACGTGCAGAAGGCGCGTTGTCTCGGGCGGCCGCTCGGAGCAGGGCGTCGGCAGCGGGATCTCGGCATGCTGCTGTGGACGGCCGGGCGCGAGACGGCGGCCCGGGAGCGGCACGATCTGGTGCGCCTGTATCTGGAGGCGGCCGGGCTCGATCGCGTCGAACTGCAGCGGTGGCTGGAGGCGCTCGAGCGCGAGCGCGCTCGTCTCGGGGCGCGCTGGGCGTACCGCCGGATGCGGCGACGGCTGCACGACGGGCGAGCGTTCCGGCGCGACCGCCTGCCGGATGGCGCGAGGGTGCTGCGGCGCCCGACGTTTCCCCTCGCCGGGGTGCAGGAGGCGCTCGCGCGACACCGCGCGATCCTCGCTGCGGGCCGAGGGAAGCGGGGCTGGATCAAGCGGGGGGCGAGCACCGCGATCACCCGCGTGACGGTGGAGGGCGGCACGCTTGCGGTCAAGGAGATCGCGGCGCGCAGCCTCGTGCGGGCGCTCGGCTATCTCGTGCAGCCGCACCGGGCGCTCGCCGCCTGGCGCAACGCGCAGCTGGTGCGCCTGCGAGGGTGGCACACCCCGGAGCCGCTCGCGCTCGTCGAGTACCGGCGTCTCGGTCTGCCGGGTCGCTGCTTCCTGCTGACGCGCTGGGAGGCGGACACCGAGGAGTTGCCGGCGTTTCTCGACCGGCGCTTCGCGGGCAACCTGCGCGAGCGGCCCGGTGGTCGGGCGCGCGGGACGTGGGAGCCGGGCGGGCTGCGTCGGCCCATGGATCCGCGCCGCGAGGCGCTCGCCGCCCGGGCGCTCGGCATGCTGTTCGGTGAGCTGCACGCGGCACGCGTCTACCACGCCGACCTCAAGCCGCCCAACATCCTCGTGCGCGAGGACGAGAGCCGCGACGACGAGGGGGCGTTCCGGTTCTACCTCGTCGACCTCGAGGCGATGCGCCCGCGGGCGCGCTGGAGCCGTGGACGGCGGGTCAAGAACCTC
>RFJN01000529.1 GCA_003694875.1 Planctomycetota bacterium
GACGGCGGTCTGACGAGAAGCCGGCGGTCGAGGGGAGGGGCGAGAGCATGAGCGCAGCGGTACCGGACTACGTCGGCCACAAGTTCTCCGAGGCGCCGCCCGGCCACCGCTTCCGGCTGTACTTCGAGGGCTGGGAGTCCGGGACGTGGGAACTGGCGGGTGACGAGGCGCGGTGGCAGGCGTTGCGGCAGTGTCTCACCGTGCCCCCGGAGGCGGCAAGAGCGCTCGAAGCCCTGCGGAAGCGCCAGACGGTGGCCCTGTCACGGCGTGGCTCCGACGTTCTGTCGCTCCAGGCGTGGACCCATTCCCCACTCGCCACGGGTCTCGGTGAGGATCACCCCAACGAGAACGGCTGTCGTTTCCTCGATCCGTACGGCCTGCCCTTCCTCCCCGGTTCGGGCGTCTGCGGAGCCGTGCGACGCGCTGCGGAGGAACTGGCTCTCTTGGGCGACGGCGCGAGCGGCTGGAGCATCGTGGAGGTCCTGCTGCTCTTCGGGCTCGATGAGAACGCGGCTTACCTGCGGGCACCGCAGGTGGCCCAGGGTTCGCTGGCGCGGGAGGAGATCGGGGCGTGGCGTGCGCGCTACGAGCAGCACGTGAGCGCTCTCGAGGCCGACAAGCTGCGTTGGCTCGTTCCGATCGTCGAGCAGACAGGCGGCTCGCGGGACGTCGACGCTGAGACGGTGCGCGCGTGGTTGCGGGGGCTGCAGAGCGAGCGCACGGACAGGAGCGTGCCGCGGTGGCGCGGTGCGCTCGTCTTTCACGACGTCTACCCGGCGCTGCCGCCCGGCGGTATGCACCTCGAGGTCATGACGCCGCACTTCGCCCCGTGGTACCGCGGGGAAGCGGAGTGGCCCACCGACGACATGGGGCCGCTGCCTCTGGGCTTTCTGGCGATTGGCACGGGTGTCGAGCTGAGCGTTCCCGTCGAGTACAGGCCGTGGGCGTTCGTCCCGGCGGGACTCGGGGATCGCTGGCGTGAGCTGGTGAAGACCGCGTTCGAATACGCCGGACGCGAGGTCGGCTTCGGAGCGAAGACCTCGGCCGGATATGGGCGGGTGGGACTGCGACCACCGGTCGCGGATCCCGGCGAACAGCGCCGGAGAGAACTCGAGGAGAAGCGTCGGGAGCAGGAAGAGAGGCACAAGGCACAGCAAGCACTCGACGCGTTCGAGCGCGCCCGCGTGGACCTGCGGCAATGGAGTTCTCCCAAGTTCGAGGCGTACTTCGCCAGGTTCAGGAACGCGGTCGGTGAGGAGAGACGGCGCTGGGCCGAGGTGCTTCGGGAGGCTGCACAGGCCAAGGGGGTGTGGGAGGCGCCGCGCAAGAAGAGTCTCAAGACGAAGATCAAGGACCTCAAGCGCTACTTCGATGCGGAGGGAGGCGCATGAGAACGCGCGTCTACAAGGTGCAACTCCTCTCCGCGGCGTTCTTGCACCGCGCCGACGGCGCCGAGAGAGCCGTCTTGCGGGCGACCGCGTTCGACGCCGCGGCGCGCTATTGGTTCCGCGCCTCGTGTCTCGGTTGGAAGAACCACATACTGCACCGGCTCGAGGGCGAGTTCCTGGGCTCGACCGAACACGGTCAGCGCGTTTCGCTGCGGGTGTCGCCGCCCTACGTCGGTCGCGAACGACGAGATCTCCTGCCGCAGGTCCGGTTCGATTCGGCGAGTGCTGCGCTCCTGCCGCCGCTCGAGGCGCGGATCGCGTGGCGTATCGAGGGACTGGTGCATCGCGAGGAGCGGGAGGCCGCTGTGGGCGCAGCGCTTGCGCTCGCCATCCACCTCGGCGGCGTGGGGCAGCGTTCCCGGCGAGGCGCCGGGGCGTGGCAGCTTCTGGAGGACGGCGGGTTGGGCCATGTCCTGAGCGGCACGGACGACGTCGACCAGTTCGCACAAGCCCTCGGTAGGGCGGTCGGAGTCGCCGTCAGGCGGATCCGCAAGCAGGTGCGCGCCGTCTCCGGGATCGCGCCGGATCCTCTTCGGGACGACACCGCGCCGCCGTATCCGGCCTTCAGCTCCTGTTCGCGCCTGGTGGTCGCGCCACTCGGCACCTCGGACGAGACGGAGGCCCGAAGACGCATCATGGAACGGCTCCGTCCCTTCCGGCACCCGGTGTTCGGGCTGCCCCATCGCACCCGTCGCCGCCGGGTCGATGGTCGGCATGCCTCGCCCTTGCACGTCTCGCTCGGGCGGTTGTCGGACGGCGGTCTCGTGGCGATCTACACCGTCCTTCTTTCGGAGCCAATACTTTCTGCGGCGGGCGCGCAGCCGGGCTCGAACGCGATCTACAGGTTTCTCGACCACGAGAGGACCAACCACGGCGCGGTGGAGGTGAACGCTCCCGCGCTGGCGGATACTGCCTGAGAGCTGCGCGGCGTGGTCGCGCCCCGCCAGCCCCCGGCCGCCGCGGGGCCGCCCGCGTGCTCCGCTCTGGCAACCGCCCTCCCGCTCTGGCATACTGAGCGGCCATGGCTGGAGACGACCCGCTGCCCGCCGCGCCCGACGCGCCGCCCATCCGCGTGCGCGGACTCCGGCAGCACAACCTGCAGGGGATCGATCTCGAGATCCCCGCCGGAACGCTCACCGCCATCACCGGCGTGAGCGGC